>NZ_JBHRXN010000010.1:151824-273409 GCF_042648525.1 Vogesella facilis | reverse complement strand
CCGTCCAGCACGCTGCCTTCCAGGGTGCTGTCTTCGTCCACGCTCACCACTTCGCTGGCGTCGGTGAAGCTGTCGTTCACCGAGGTCACATTAATGGTGAGAGTAGAGCTGCTGCCGGTGTTGGTGGTGTATCCGATGGTAATAGGTTCGTCACTGCTCCAGTTAGCGGCAGGAGTAAAGGTGTAGTGGCCATCGCTGCCGATGGTCAGGGTGCCAGTCTCCAGCTTCACCACCGTGTCTTCGCCAGCAACCACGTCGTAGCGACTGTCATCCACGGTGATGCTCACTACACTCAGGGTGTCGTCGGCATCGCTGTCGTTGTCCAGTACATTACCGGTAGCCGGGGTGTCTTCCTCAACAGTATTGAAATCTTCCTGCAGAATGGACGGCTGGTTTTCCGTAACGGCATCCAGTGTGCTGGTGGAAGCCTGGGTAGTAGTGGTTTCGTCGCTGCCGGTGGTCGTGTCCAGGCTGGCGGTAGTGATGGTTTCGCTTACGCGGTCCAGGATGGTGTAGGAGCTACCGCCATCCTCGGCGCCGGCAGCATTCAGACCGGCAGCGGTGGCCTCCAGGTTCTGCAACGGGTCCTGGCCCTGCTGCAGCGCACTCAGGATTTGTTGCGCTTCGCTCGGCAGCGTCGGCGTGGCCAACGCGGCATCGGTGCTGTCATGACCGGCATGACCGAAAACGTCATCGGTAATCGTCAAATCGCGCGCTTCTGCGATTTTTACGATGTTGCCATTGTCGACCTGCAACTCGATGTTGCCATCGGCTGGCACGATGAGACGTTCGCCTACGGCGACGATGTCGCCTACTTTCAAGAAGCGCTGCGTGCCATCGGCCGCAACTGCAATGACTTTGCCACTAATTGCAACGATTTTGCCGTGATTACCGATCGCACTCATTCAAACGCTCCATATATTCTACCCATGATGAACAGATTCTAAGGAGCGGCAATTTCTTAATACATTGTACTGATGGGCAATAGCTCAAAAAAAACCGGCGGCTGCCGGTTTTCGCTTATTTGATGCTGTTTCAATGACTTGCCAGGCTGCCGCGACGCCTCAGCTCGCCAGCCGCAGCAGCAGTTGCACCCGGTCTGGCACCCCGAATTTACCGAAAATGGCGGTCAGATGTGCTTTCACGGTGCGCTCGGCGATATCCATGTCGCGCGCGATCTGCTTGTTGCTCTTGCCGTCGCGCAGATGGCTGACCACTTCGCGCTCGCGCTCGGTCAGCTGCCCCAGCAGCGGGCTGTCGCTCTTGGCGACCTGGCCAAACCGGGCGCACAGCTGCTGCATCAGGTTGACGCCGATCCAGGTGCCGCCAGAAGCCACCGCCGACGCCACTTGCTGCAGCGTCTCGGCAACGGCGAAGGCATGCAGATAGCCGGCGGCGCCCATGCCCAGCCATTTCACCGCGGCGGGATCGGTCGGCGTACTGCTCAGCACCACCACCCGCGCCTTGCCGAAATCGCCGCGGCACAGCCGCTGCACCAGGTCTTCGTCCTGATTGTCGGCATCCACCCATACCAGCTCGCCATCGTACAGCCGCAGCGAACCGGACAGATCCCACAGGCTGGGATACTGGGTGCAATTGCCGAATACCATGTGCAGATGCTGTTGCAGGGAATTACTGGCGCTAATCAGCCGGATATCCATATCAACGCTCACTCAGGGCTTGGGCCTTGGCACGCAGTACCGGTTTGAGCAGGTAATTCAGCACGCTCTTGTGGCCGGTAATGATGTCCACTTCGGCCACCATGCCTGGTTTGATCGGCAGTTTCTTTTCGCTCAGGTGCGCGGAGTCGGTCTTGACCTTCACCACATAGAAGGTATTGCCCTTCTCGTCGGTGATGGAGTCGGCCCCGATCTGATCCAGCACGCCTTTCAGACCACCGTAGATGGTGGAGTCGTAGGCAGTGAAGCGTACGAACACATCCTGCCCCGGCCGCAGGAAGGCGATGTCGCGCGGCGAAATCTTGGTCTCGATCAGCAGCGTGTCATCCAGCGGCACGATCTCCATGATGTCGCGGCCCGGCTGCACCACGCCGCCCACGGTATTCACCAGCAGACGCTTCACTTCGCCACGCACCGGCGAGCGCACTTCCGACAATTTCACCTTGTCCTGCAGTGCCGTGCTGCCAGCACCCAGCGTACCCAGCTTGCCCATGGTTTCCGACAGTTCGGTACTGGCCTGGTTGCGGAAATTGAGCTCGACTTCCTGAATCTTGCGGCTTGCCTCGGCAATGGCGGACTGAATCTTGGGAATCTGCGCATTGGCCATATCGCGTTCGCCACGATAGCGCGACACATCGCGCTCCAGCCGCAGGATGTCCACCTCGGACACCGCGCCGGATTTCAGCAGCGGGCGGGTAACGTTGAGTTCCTGCTGCGTCAGCTCCAGTCCCTGCGCCGCCTGGTCACGCCGGGCACGGGCCTCGTTCAGTTCCTGTGTGCGCTGCGCCAGTTGCTGACGGGCAATGGACACGTTGGCGTCCAGCTCCATCTGCTTGGAGCGATACAGGTCCATTTCCTGGTTGGCGATGTCCGGCGCCTGCTGCGTTACCTGCGCCGGCAGCTCAAACGGTTTGCCATCGGACAAGGCGCGCAGACGGGCCGCCTTGGCCTGCAGTGACAGCGACTGCGACTGGTTTTCGTTGAGCGAGGATACGAAGCGGGTGTTGTCCACCTGCAGCAATAGTTGGCCGCGATCCACGACATCGCCTTCCTTCACCAGGATCTTGGACACCACGCCGCCATCCAGGCTCTGCAGGTGCTGCACCTGGCTGGTGGGCACTACCTTACCTTCACCGCGCGCCACCTCGTCGATACTCGCCAGCGCCGACCACAGCAGCGCCACGGTGATAAACAGGCCGATGGTCCACAGGAACAGGCGTGGCCGTTGCGGGTTCTGCTCCAGAATCGCCCATTCCGCATCAGCGGCAAAATCCTGGCGATCACGCAGATCCTCTGCCGAGGACCAGTCCAGCAAGCGCTGGAAGAAAGTCTGCTTCTCTTTGTCTTGTTGCATGCTCATACGCGTGCCTTCCCGATGCGGCCCTGTTGCAATGCCTGGATGATGTCGGCCTTGGGCCCGTCCGCCAGAATCTGCCCTTGATCGATGACGATGATGCGGTCAACCAGATCCAGCAGATTGGTGTGGTGCGTCACCAGCAGCAGTGTCTTGCCGGCGGTGATCTTTTCAAAAGTCCGCTTCATCGCCGCTTCGGTACTGTGGTCCATATTGCTGGTCGGCTCATCCAGCAGCAGCACCGGCGGTGCGTTCAGCAGCGCGCGGGCGATGGTCACCGCCTTGCGCTGGCCGCCGGACAACGATTCGCCACGCTCGCCGATGATCATGTCGAAGCCTTCCGGATGGCTGTTGATGAACTCGCTCAAGCCGGCCAGCTCGGCCGCGGCATAGATGCTGGCATCGTGCACGTGCGGCTGGCCCATGCAGATGTTCTGGCGCAGCGTGCCGTAGAACAGCACCGGATCCTGCGCCACATAGCCGATGTGGCGGCGCAGCTCGGCCGGGTCGATCTGCTTCAGGTCGACGCCATCAATGCGCACCGCGCCTTCCTGTGCCTGGTACAGCCCCATGACCAGCTTCTGGATGGTGCTCTTGCCGGAACCGACGCGCCCCAGGATGCCCACCCGCTCGCCGGCCTTGAGGCGGAACGACACATTGCGCAACGCCCCCATCGGGCTGTTCGGGTAATTGAACGACACCCCGGAAAACTCGATCTCGCCGCGGAAGCTGGTGCGGTGGAAGAACGAAGCCTCGCTCTCCCGCTCCACCGGCATTTTCATCATGCCTTCCAGCGAGGTCAGCGACGACTTGGCGTTGTTGAACTGGGTCATCAGCCCGGCAACGGCGCCCATCGGCGACAGCGCGCGCGAGGCCAGCATATTGCAGGCGATCAGGCCGCCGACCGAGGTCTGCCCTTCCTTGATCAGGTACACGCCCAGCACTACCACCGAGATGGACATCATCTGCTGGATGAAGCCGGCAAAGTTCATGGTCACCGCCGACAGCAGCTTGAGGCGGCTGCCCACCTGCGCCAGGAACAGGGTGGCTTTTTCCCAACGCCCCTGCAGCTCGCCCTCGGCGCTCAGCGTCTTGATGGTTTCCAGCCCCACCAGGCTTTCCACCAGGTGGGCGTTCTTCTGCGCCGAGGCGCGGAAGGTGGTTTCGGTCAGCTCCTGCATGCGCTCCTGCACGGTGTAGGCCAGCAGCAGCATCAGGATCACGGCGATCAGCGGCGGCAGCACCATCCACGGCGAAATCCACATGATCACCAGCAGGAACAACATCGCGAACGGCACGTCCACCAGCGTGGTCACCGTGGCCGAGGCGATGAAGTCGCGCACCGTCTCAAACGCCCGCAGGTTGGCCGCAAACGCCCCCACCGAACTGGGGCGCGCCTCCATGCGGATACCCAGCACCCGCTCCATGATCAGCGACGACAGCATCACGTCGACACGCTTGCTGGCCAGATCGATCAGGTAGCCGCGGGTCAGCTTCATCAGGAAATCGAACAGCAGCAGCAACAGCACGCCGGAGGCCAGCACCCACAGCGTTTCAAACGCCATGTTCGGCACCACCCGGTCATACACGTTCATGGTGAACAGCGGGATCGACAGCGCAAACACGTTGATGAAGAACGCGGCGATCAGCGCGTCGCGGTACAGCGGGCGGCCCTGGAAAATGGCATGCCAGAACCAGTGCTGGCTGCGCGCCTGGTTCAGCTCCGGCACGCGCTTGTCGAAGCGGAAGCGCGGTTTCACCGCGATGGCGAGGCCGGCGTAGCGCGACTCCAGCGCTTCCAGCGTCAGCACCTGCTCGGCCTCCGGCAGCTCCGCCGGGCTGATATGAAACTTGCCGTCATCATCGATCGCACGCAGCAGGCAGGCGTCATCCCCGTTAAGCAGCAGCACCGCCGGCAGCAAGGCATGCGGCAGGCCCGACAACGGACGGCGCAGCACGCGCGAGGCCAGGCCGGCACGCCGCGCGGCACGCGCAAACATGGAAGGGGTCAAGCGCTGGTTTTCCAGCGGGATACCCGCCACCAGCGAATCCCGAGTCGTGGTGATGCCGTGTTCGCGCGTGAGCTGGAACAGGCAATCAAGCAGGGGATCGAGATGGGTGGCGTGTTGCGATATTGCTGACGGACTTTCGTGCTGCACCTGATTATTCATCATTACTGTCTTTTTCCAGGAGTTTGCGTGCGAGCTTTCATTATGGGCTGAAATGCCGCTTTGACCATGGCAATGCCGGCCCCATTATCAGGATGACATGGCAAATCTGCAATATATGTTTGATTGATATTAAACAAAATATTGCAAAAACGCACAGCATTGTTCAGCCATGAAAAAAGCCAGCCTGGTGGCTGGCTTTCTATCTACGCGCGCGGCGGCGACTCAGGCCGCCAATGCCTGGCGTCGCGCCCGCACAAATAGCACCACGCAGCAGAAGTAGCCAGTGGTCAGCACCACTTCGCCCATGGCCAGCGCCTGCACCACGCCGCTATCCGCCCAGCTGCGCATCACGCCTTCGGCAAAATACGCCAGGATGAACATGCTGGACCACTGGTAGGTATACACACGCTCGCGCAGGATGCCCATCAGCGGCAGCAGCAGCAGCACGGCTTTCAGCATCAGCCAGGAGCCGCCCGGGCGCAACGGCGCCAGCCACAGCTCCCATGCCAGGCACAGCAGTATCAGCGCCACCAGGCTGGCCACCGCGCCCCAGTGGAAAACGCGGGCCTTAGTCATGGGCGGCCACCATTTTCTGCTTGTTGACCAGGCGGGCCATCAGGATGCCGGCCTCGTACAGCAGGCACAGCGGCACCGCCATCATCACCTGCGACAGCACGTCCGGCGGCGTCACCACCGCGGCCACCACGAAGGCCACCACTATCATGTAGGGGCGGCCTTCACGCAGCTTGGCCAGGCTGACGATGCCCATGCGGTTGAGCAGGACCACCACCACCGGCACTTCGAAAGTGACGCCGAACGCGACGAACATGCCCAGGACAAACGACAGGTACTTGTCGATGTCGGTCATCATCGACACCCCGACCGGCGTCACCGCGCTCATGAAGCCGAACACCACCGGGAACACGGCGAAGTAGGCAAACAGCATGCCGATGATGAACAGCAGCACGCTGCTGACGATCAGCGGCAGCACCAGTTTTTTTTCATGGTTGTACAGCCCGGGCGCCACGAAGGCCCACAACTGGTACAGGGTATTGGGCAGCGACAGCACGAACGCCACCAGCATGGTGACCTTCACCGGCACGAAGAACGGCGCGGTCACATCGGTGGCGATCATGCTGGCGCCCTTGGGCAGCACGTCCAGCAAGGGCTTGGCCATCAGGTGATAGATGTCACCCGACCAATGGAACAGCGCCAGGAAGGTCAGCAGCAGGCCGGCCGCGATCCGCACGAAACGGGTACGTAGCTCGATCAGGTGCGCAAGCAGGGGTTGTTGATCCATTTATGAACGGTGGTCGGCAGCAGGGGGGACGGGGGGAGTGGCCGGCAGGTCGAACAGGTCCAGCTGGCTGTCGTCTTTGCGTGCCAGTTCGTCGTCGGCTGACGGCAGGTTGGCCGCAACATCCGGCGGGGCAATGCTGTGCGCGCTGTCGGCGGCCAGCGGCGGCGTGGCGGTGGCCTCGTGCTCGATCTCGCGCGCCACTTCCCGCACCTGTGCCACTTCGCTTTCCACCTGCTGGCGGAATGCCTCGGCCGCCTGCTGCATGTCCTGCTGCAGCTCCTGCAGGCCGGCCAACTGGCTCTGCTGCTGGATGTCGGATTTCACGCTGGCGACGAAACGCTGCGCGCGGCCAACCAGGGCGCCGATGGTGCGCGCCACGGTGGGCAGGCGCTCCGGCCCCAGCACGATGAGCGCCACTGCCCCGATTATCAGCAGTTCGCCAAAGCTGATCTCAAACACGATGGCGGCTACTTATTTCTGGTCGTTGTCGTCGGCATCAATGACGCGGCCCTTGCCGGCGTCCTTGTCGGTCTCGCCCTTCATGCCTTCCTTGAAGCCGCGTACCGCGCCCCCCAGATCCTCGCCGATATTGCGCAGTTTCTTGGTGCCGAATACCAGTACCACTACCAGCAACACGATCAACCAGTGCCAAATGCTGAAAGAACCCATGGAAACTTACCTCTAGCAGGAAACCGGCGCCGGGCGCCGGAAAATGATTACTTGTTGCCCAGCACGTGCAGGTGCAGGTGGAACACTTCCTGGCCACCGCCGGCGCCGGTATTGATGGCGGTCTTGAAACCGTCGCCCAGGCCCTGTTCGGCCGCCAATTTCGGCGCCAGCAGCAGCAACTTGCCCAGCATCGCCTGATGCGAGGCGTCGCAGTGCGCCAGCGAATCCACATGCAGCTTGGGAATCAGCAGGAAGTGCACCGGCGCCTTGGGGTGAATGTCGTGGAAGGCGATCATCTCGTCGTCTTCGTACAGCTTGTTCGCCGGAATCTCGCCGGCGGCGATCTTGCAGAAGATGCAGTTGCTCATGCGGTAGTCTCCGGTTATTGCGGCGGGCGCGCGGCTTTTTCGTCCAGGCCGGAAATGCCTTCGCGGCGCTTGAGCTCGGCCAGCACGTCTTCGGCGCGCAGGCCGTGGTGCGCCAGCAGCACCATGCTGTGGAACCACAGATCGGCCACTTCGCGCACCAAGTGCAAGCGATCCTTGTCCTTGGACGCCATCAGCACCTCGGCAGCCTCTTCGGCCACTTTCTTCAGGATGGCATCCTCGCCCTTGTGGAACAGGCCGGCGACATAGGAAGAACTGGGGCTGGATTCCTTGCGGGCCTCCAGGGTGTCACCAATGGTTTTCAGAACTTCGGCGGCAATCATTGTGGCGTCCTTTCTGCAGCTGCAGCGGGGGCAAGTATATGTCGATTGTGTGACATTCAGGTAACAAGGCGTATGGGGATCAACCCTGGTGCCAGCAGGCGCGCTGCGGCCAACGTGTGGCCGCCAGCCGCTGCCCGGCGACGCGCACTCAGTGCGCGTGGTAGATGGCGTGCGGGTCTTTCAGCACCGCATCGGTCACCACCCAGTCGCCATCGCGGAACACGCGATAGAAGCAGCTTTCGCGGCCGGTATGGCAGGCGATGCCGCCGGCCTGTTCCACCTGCATGGTGATCACATCGCCGTCGCAATCCAGCCGCAGCTCCTTCACCGTCTGCAGGTGGCCGGACTCCTCGCCCTTCTTCCACAACCGGTTGCGCGAGCGGCTCCAGTAGTGGGCGATGCCGGTGTCAGCAGTCAGTTGCAGCGAGTCGCGGTTCATCCACGCCACCATCAGCACGCGGCCGCTGGCGGCATCCTGGGCGATGGCGGTTACCAGGCCCTTGTCATCCCATTTCACGGCATCCAGCCAGTTTGCAGTCATGCGGCCAACCTTAGAGCTTGTTTACGATCTTTTTGCGGCTGCGGCCGGGTTCTGCCGGATTCAGCGCCAGGAGAGAGCCCCACCGCAGTGTCATTCACTGCAAGGGGCGAACGACAACGCGATGCGCCGGCAGAACCCGGCCCCGAAGGGCTGGCTCGGCAAACGGCCATCTGCAGCGTTGGCCGTTTGCCGAGCCAGCGCAGTCGCAAAAAGGTCATAAACAAGCTCTCATAGCCGAACTTCGATGCCGGCGGCGCGCATGGCTTCTTTCGCCTCGCGCACGCTGTACTCGCCGAAGTGGAAGATGCTGGCGGCCAGCACCGCATCGGCCTTGCCCAGCGTCACGCCTTCCACCAGGTGCTGCAGATTGCCGACGCCGCCGGAGGCGATCACCGGAATCGGCACCGCCTCGGACACCGCGCGCGTCAGCGGCAGGTTGAAGCCGATCTTGGTGCCGTCGCGATCCATGCTGGTGAGCAGGATCTCGCCGGCGCCGTACTCAGCCATCTTCGCTGCCCATTCGACCGCATCCAGGCCGGTAGGGTTGCGCCCGCCGTGGGTAAAGATTTCCCAGCGGTCGTTCTCTGGCGTCACCGCCTTGGCATCCACCGCCACCACGATGCACTGGCTGCCGAACTTGTCGGCGGCTTCCTTCACCAGGTCGGGGTTGGTCACCGCGGCGGTATTGATGCTGACCTTGTCGGCACCGGCGTTCAGCAGGCGGCGGATGTCCGCCACCTGGCGCACGCCGCCGCCCACCGTCAGCGGAATGAACACCTGCTCGGCCACCGCTTCGATCACGTGCAGGATGATGTCGCGCTGGTCGGAGCTGGCGGTGATGTCGAGGAAGGTCAGTTCGTCGGCGCCCTGCTCGTTGTAGCGCTTGGCGATTTCCACCGGGTCGCCGGCATCGCGCAGGCCGACGAAGTTGACACCCTTCACCACGCGACCGGCGGTCACGTCGAGACAGGGGATGATGCGTTTGGCTAGGGACATGATGTACTACAAATGAAGGTTGGCCGCACGGGGCGGCCAACCGGGGGTTAGGCTTCGGACAGCTCGTCCGCCAGCGTCTGCGCGACAGCAAAGTCGATGCTGCCCTCGTAGATGGCGCGGCCGGTAATGGCGCCCTCGATACCCTCGCCCTCCACCGCGCACAGATTGCGCACGTCGTCGAGATCGGTCAGGCCGCCAGAGGCGATCACCGGCACGCTCAGCGCCTGCGCTAGCTTGACGGTGGCCTCGATGTTGACGCCGTTCATCATGCCGTCGCGGCCGATGTCGGTGTAGATCACCGAGTTCACGCCGTAATCTTCGAAGCGCTTGGCCAGTTCGATCACGTTGTGATTGGTCACCTTGGCCCAGCCGTCGATGGCGACCATGCCGTCCTTGGCGTCCAGGCCGACGATCACCTGGCCGGGGAAGGCATCGCAGGCATCGTGCAGGAAGCCGGGGTTCTTCACCGCGGCGGTGCCGATGATCACGTACTTCAGCCCCAGGTCGAAGTACTTCTCGATGGTGTCCAGGTCGCGGATGCCGCCGCCCAGCTGCACCGGCATGTCGTCGCCCACCGCGCCCAGGATGTCGCGAATCACCGACAGGTTCTTGGGTTTGCCGGCAAAGGCACCGTTCAGGTCCACCAGGTGCAGGCGTCGCGCACCCTGGTCACGCCAGTGCAGCGCAACCTTGACGGGGTCATCGGAAAACACGGTGGCATCGGTCATCACGCCTTGTTTCAGGCGTACGCATTGACCGTCCTTCAGGTCGATAGCGGGAATCAGCAGCATGGTGCGTAAGGATCTACGGAAAGTTAAACAGTGCCATCCCAGGCCAGGAAGTTCTTCATCATCTGCAACCCGGCACGGTGGCTCTTCTCGGTGTGGAATTGCGTGGCAAAGATATTGCCACGCCCGACGATACAACAAAAGCGCTCCGGATACTCGCTTTCCGCCAGGTTGATGCCGGCTTCAGCGGGTGCGAAGTGGTAACTGTGTACAAAATAGAACCGCTCGCCATCCTCGATGCCGGTGAACAGCGGGTGCGACTGCTGCTGGTACACGCGGTTCCAGCCCATGTGCGGTACTTTCAGCCGCTCTCCCTGCGCGTCCAGCAGGTTGGCCGCAAAGCGCTTGACCTCGCCCTGGAAGATGCCCAAGCCCGGGGTGTCGCCCTCTTCGCTGCGCTCGAACAGCAGCTGTGCACCGACGCAGATACCGAAGAACGGCTTGTTGCGGGTACTCTCGCGCACCGCCTCGGCCAGGCCGTGGGCGTTGAGCTCGCGCATGCAATCGGGCATCGCGCCCTGGCCGGGGAAGATCACCTTGTCGGCCTGCAACACCCGCTCCGGGTCGGAGGTCAGGAAGATGTCGGCGCCGATGTCGTTCACGTACTGCACGGATTTCAGCACCGAGTGCAGATTGCCCATGCCGTAGTCGATGACTGCAACTTTCATATCAGCCTTACAGGATCATGTGTGGGGTGTAGCAGAATTCCAGCGCAATGCCAGACGGATCGCGGAAAAACACCGCGTAGTAGCCGGCGCTGTACTGCGGGTAGTCGGCCGGCGCGTCGCTGATGTCGGCGCCGATGTCCAGCAGCAGCGCGTACAGCGCGTCCACCGCCGCGCGCGACGGGGCATTGCACGCCAGATGCTGCAGGCCGATACCGTAACGCTGGAAGCCGGCGTCCGCTTGCTTGCTCTGCTGCAGGTACAGCTCGTAATTGCCGGCCACGTAGGCGCGGGATTCGGCCGAGCGGCGCGGCTGCCAGCCCATGGCCGGCATCACGCGGTCGTAGAACGCCAGCGCCACATCCAGCTCGTGCACGCACAGGCACAGGTGGTTGAGGCCGGCAATGCCGGGCTGCACGGCGCTCATGCGGTCAGCGTGCCCTTGGTGGACGGCGTGATGCCCGCCATGCGCTCGTCGAACTCCACCGCCATGCGCAGCGCACGGCCGAAGGCCTTGAACACCGTCTCGGCCTGGTGGTGGCTGTTGACGCCGCGCAGGTTGTCGATGTGCAGCGTCACCATGCTGTGATTGACGAAGCCGTGGAAGAATTCGCTGAACAGATCGACATCGAAACCACCGATGGCAGCGCGGGTGAACGGAATGTGGTACTGCAGCCCCGGGCGACCGGACAGATCGATCACCACCCGGCTCAGCGCCTCGTCCAGCGGCACGTAGGCGTGACCGTAGCGACGGATGCCCTTCTTGTCGCCGATGGCCTTGGCAAACGCCTGCCCCACAGTAATGCCGATGTCCTCGACGGTGTGGTGGGCATCGATATGCAGGTCGCCCTTGGCGACGATCTCGATATCGATCAGGCCGTGGCGGGCGATCTGGTCCAGCATGTGGTCCAGGAACGGCACACCGGTGTCGAAGCGGCCGACGCCGGTACCGTCCAGGTTGATGCCGACGGTGATCTGGGTTTCCAGGGTATTACGGGTAACGGTAGCAGTACGCATGATGGCTCAGGCAAAGTAGGCGTGAATGGCGGCAAGCAGCGCGCCGTTTTCGTCCGGGCTGCCCACGGTCAGGCGCAGGCAGTTGTCCAGCAGCGGGTGGTAGCCGTGCAGGTTTTTGATCAGGATACCCTCGGCCTTCAGGTATGCAAACAGCGCCAGCGCATCCGGCACGCGGATGGTGAGGAAGTTGGCCTCGGACGGATACACCGTCAGCTGTGGCAGGCTGGCAAGGTTGGCCGCAAGGCGGCTGCGCTCGCTGCGCAGCTCGGCCGCCTGCGCGGCGAACACGTCCAGATGGCGCAGCGCGAACTTGGCGGCAGCCTGGCTCAGCACGTTGATGTTGTACGGCGGGCGCACCTTGTCCAGCTGCGCGATCACCTCCGGGTGACCGGCGGCGTAACCCAGGCGCAGCCCGGCCAGGCCGAGCTTGGACAGCGTGCGCATCACGATCAGGTGCGGCTGGCTGCCGGCCAGATCCATGAAGCTGTCGTCGGCGAACGCCTGGTAGGCCTCGTCCACCACCACCAGCCCCGGTGCGGCATCCAGCACCGCCTGCACTTCCTCGCGGGCAAAGCGCGGGCCGGTGGGGTTATTGGGGTAGGACAGGAACACCACCGCCGGGCGATGCTCGCGGATGGCGGCCAGGGTGGCCGGCAGGTCGATGCCGAAGTCGGTCTTGAGCGGCACGCCGACATAGCGCACGCGCGAGAACTGGGCGTTGAGCCGGTACATCACGAAGGACGGCTCCAGCGCCAGCACCACGGTATCGGCGGCGGCCACCGCCTGGGTGATCAGGGTGATGATTTCGTCGGAGCCGTTGCCCAGCACCACGGCGGCGGCATCGGGAATGCCGAAGGCGGCCTTGAGCTGCTCTTTCAGGCCGTCGCCATGCGGATCGGGGTAGCGGTTCAGCGCCACTTCGGCCAGCACCTGGCCCAGCTCCTGGCGCAGTGCCTGTGGCAGATGGTAGGGGTTTTCCATCGCGTCGAGCTTGATGTAGCCCGAGGCATCGGCGACATGGTAGGCCTGCATGGCCAGCACGTCGGGGCGGAACAATTGCTGTATAGACATTTTCATCGGCATTTATTACCGGCCGGGCCGGTAACAGAATGTCGGTAGTGGCCCGACGCGGTGCTTGCAACAAGGGCTTCATCGTAACCGGAAACCCCGTGAGCGGCTACCGCCGCAGTGCGGCGGTGGCGCGGCGGGCATTACGGGTCGAGGCGCAACTCGGCGGCACGGGCGTGAGCGGTCAGGCCCTCACCGTGCGCCAGGATGCTGGCGATCCGGCCCAGTTGCTGCGCGCCGGCGTGCGATACGCGGATCAGGCTGCTGCGCTTCTGAAAGTCGTACACCCCCAGCGGGCTGGCAAAGCGCGCGGTGCGGCTGGTGGGCAGCACGTGGTTGGGGCCGGCGCAGTAGTCGCCCAGGCTTTCCGAGGTGAAGCGGCCCATGAAGATGGCGCCGGCGTGACGAATCTTGCCGACATAGTCTTCCGGCTGGGCCAGCGACAGCTCCAGGTGCTCCGGGGCGATGTAGTTGGCAATCTCGCAGGCTTCGTCCAGGTCACGTACCTCGATCAGCGCGCCACGGTTGGTGAGGCTCTGTTCGATGATGGCGCGGCGCGGCATGCTCGGCAGCAGCTTTTCGATGCTGGCTTCCACCCGGGCGATGTAGTCGGCCGACGGGCACAGCAGGATAGCCTGTGCGATCTCGTCGTGCTCGGCCTGGCTGAACAAGTCCATGGCAATCCAGTCCGGATCGGTATCGCCGTCGCAGATCACCAGAATCTCGGACGGGCCGGCCACCATGTCGATGCCGACCACACCGAACACGCGGCGCTTGGCGGCCGCCACATAGGCATTGCCCGGGCCGGTGATCTTGTCGACCTGCGGCACGCTGTCGGTGCCGTAGGCCAGCGCCGCCACCGCCTGCGCGCCGCCACAGGTGAACACCTTGTCCACCCCGGCGATATAGGCTGCGGCCAACACTAGGTCATTCTTTTCGCCGTTCGGCGTCGGCACCACCATAATGATCTCGCTTACGCCGGCCACCTTGGCCGGCATCGCGTTCATCAGTACCGAACTCGGATAGGCCGCCTTGCCGCCCGGCACGTAGATGCCGACGCGGTCCAGCGGCGTCACCTGCTGCCCCAGCAGGGTGCCGTCTTCGTCCTCGTAGCTCCAAGAATGCGCCAGCTGCTTCTCGTGGTAACGGCGCACACGCTCGGCAGCGGCGGTCAGCGCGGCCCGCACATGCTGCGGCAGCCGGTCATGCGCGGCCTGCAGCTCGGCGCGGCTCAGCGTCAGCTCGGCCATGCTGGCCACGCTCATGCGGTCGAAACGGTTGGTGTACTCCACCACGGCGACATCGCCGCGGGCTTTGACGTCGTCGCAGATGGCGGCGACGGCGGCGTCCACCGCCGGGTCCTGCGCCGTTTCAAACGCCAGCAGCGCTTGCAGGCGGGCGGCGAAATCGGCTTGGGAGGAAGACAGGCGTTGCATGTTTACGGCTCCATAGACTTGCGGCCAACCTGCAGGTTGGCCGCAACGGGCATTGGCTTACTGCGGCACGGCGCCGGCAAAGGCATCCAGCACCGGCTGGATGGTGTCGTACTTGAGCTTGAGCGCGGCCTGGTTCACCACCAGCCGCGAGCTGATGTCGATGATGTGCTCCACCGCCTGCAGGTTGTTGGCCTTCAGCGTGCCGCCGGTGGACACCAGGTCGACGATGGCATCGGCCAGACCAACCAGCGGCGCCAGTTCCATCGAGCCGTACAGCTTGATGATGTCGACGTGCACGCCCTTGGCGGCAAAGTGCTCGCGCGCGATCTGCGGGTACTTGGTGGCCACTTTCAGGCGCGCGCCGTGTTTCACCGCCGCCTCGTAGTCGAAGCCGTTTTCCACCGCCACCATCATCTTGCACTTGGCGATGTTGAGGTCCAGCGGCTGGTACAGGCCGGCACCGCCATGCTCGATCAGCACGTCGCGGCCGGCGATGCCGAGGTCGGCGGCACCGTACTGCACGTAGGTGGGCACGTCGGAGGCGCGCACGATCACCAGGCGCACGTCCGGGCGGTTGGTGCCGATGATCAGCTTGCGCGAGGATTCCGGCGCTTCGGCCGGCACGATGCCGGCGGCGGCCAGCAGCGGCAGGGTTTCTTCAAAGATGCGGCCCTTGGACAGGGCAATAGTCAAAGTCATGATTTTGTTGCGTTGCAATAGTTAGGGCTCAGCGTACCAGAGCTCGGCGCTCTCGCTCAAGGTGGGTGATGTAGCGTTGTACCAGCGTTTCGCGTGCCATGTTCATACCGATGAAAGTACAGCCGGCCCGGTAGTGCTCCTGGCCGTCACGCGCGCTGATGAGCATGACATGGCGAACCTCCAGCCCCACCTGCAGCAGACCGACGCCGGGCAGGTCGATATCCACCTGCGACAGCACCTGCCCCGGCTGCAGCCAGGCATGCTGGTCCAGACTCAGCGACAGCGCCACGCCGCCCAGGCTGATGTCGAACAGCGGCAGCACCCGCCCCGGCGGCTCGTGCAGCCGGCACCATACCGGCTTGGTCAGCGGCGAATGGATGCGGTAGAACTCGCGGCGCTGCAGCCGGATGATTTTTTCCGGCAACGGCATTTCGAACGCGCGGCGGCCGTCGTAGGTCACCTCCTCGGCCGGACCACAAATGAATTGCGTCTTGACCCCGGCCGGCGCGGTCACCAGCACATTGCGCTCGCTGGCCAGCAGCTTCTGGTTGGAACCGTCGTCGGCGCTCATGCCGAACACCAGCACACCGCGCGGCACGTCGACGTCCAGCAGGCGGGTCACGATGAAGGAGTTGCCCTTGTTGGAGAACACCGTCACCGCCTGCTTCAGCTCGGCAATGCTGTGCAGATGCTGCAGGATTTCCAGCGGATTGCTCAGCGTGAACCGGGCCAGTTCCGCCTGCTGCGTGCCGCTGGCGAGGGGGGGATTTTGCTGACTCACGATAGGGATGTGTTCCAGAACAGTTGGGGCGCCTGCCTTGAAGTCTAACGCAACAACTGCTGCAGATCATGGACGATATCGGCCGCCGGGCTGCCATACGGCACATAAACCCGCAGCTGACCGTCGCGATCGAACAAATAACTGCCGGCGCTGTGGTCCACGCTATAGCCGCCGGCGGCGCCCGGCTGCTTCTGCGCCACCACCTTGTACTGGTTGGCCACCGTCTGCACCAGCGGCGGGGCGCCGGTCAGCCCCATGAAGCGCTTGTCGAAGAACGGCACATAGCCGGCCAGCACCTGCGGCGTATCGCGCTCCGGGTCCACGGTGATGAACAGCACCTGTACGCGGTCGGCATCCTTGCCCAGCTGCTTCATCACCTGCTGGTATTGCAGCATGGTGGTGGGGCACACGTCCGGGCAGTGGGTATAACCGAAGAACAGCGCCACCGCCTTGCCGCGGTAATCGGCCAGCCCGTGCGGCTTGCCATCCTGGCCGGTAAGGGTGAACGGCTTGCCGAACTCGGCGCCGGTAATATCGGTAGCCTTGAACGACAGCTTTTCGGCCTGTGGCGAACAGGCCGTCAGCGCGGCGGCCAACAACAGAGCCGCCAGGCGTTTCATCAATCTGGGCATTCAGAATCGCAGTGCAATGAAGAGATAGTGATCGAGCAGCAACGCGGCAAACAGCCAGCTCAGGTAATGGATGGACCAGCGGAAGCAGCGTCGCGCGAGCTCGTCAGCATAGTTTCGATGCAGGCAGGCGGCAAGCCACAAAAAGCGCGCGCCCAGCAGCAGCGCGGCCAACAGGTACAGCGCGCCGCTGGCGCGCAGCGCCACCGGCAGCAGGGTCACCGCCAGCAACAGCACGGTGTACAGCACGATGGACAGCGTGGTGAAGCGCGCGCCATGCGTTACCGGCAGCATCGGCAGCCCGGCGCGCTGGTAATCGTCGCGCCGGTACAGCGCCAGCGCCCAGAAGTGCGGCGGCGTCCAGGTGTAGATGATCAGGAACAGCAGCATGGCCATGGCGCTGACTTCGCCGGTCATCGCCACCCAGCCCAGCAGCGGCGGCATGGCGCCGCTGGCACCGCCGATCACGATGTTCTGCGGCGTATTCGGCTTCAGCAGCAGGGTGTAGACGATGGCGTAGCCGGCAAAAGTGGCCAGCGTCAGCCAGGCGGTCAACGCATTCACCAGCCCGATCAGCAGCGCCATGCCCAGCCCCAGCGCGCTCAGCGCCACCAGCAGCGTGGCCGCCGGGCTGACATCGCCCCGCGCGGTGGCGCGCCAGGCGGTACGGTGCATGCGCGCGTCGATGGTGCGCTCCACCAGGCAATTGATCATCGCCGCCGCCCCGGCCACCAGCGCGATACCCACCGTTGCGGCCAACATGCGGCCAACGTCCGGCTGCCCCGGCACCGCCAGCAGCATGCCGATCACCGCGCAGAACACGATCAGCAGCACCACGCGCGGCTTGGTGAGCTGCCACAGCGCCCGCCACTGCTGGCGGTGCAGGGAAAAGGTCAGGCTGGCCATGTCGTTCTCCTTCCCTTCGCGTGCCGCAGCCGCGGCAATGCCATGCGCTGCCGCGCCGCTTGCGGCTGTGCGACCTGGCGGCGGGCGGCGCTCAGCAGCAGCAGCGTCACCGTCAGCAGCAGCATGGCGCCGATGTTGTGACCGACCGCCAGCGGCAGCGGCAATTGCAGCCACACGTTGGCCGCACCCAGCAGCAGTTGCAGCAGCAGCGCGGCGGCCAACAACAGTAACCGCGGCCGCAGCGC
Source organism: Vogesella facilis (assembly GCF_042648525.1). Classification (NCBI taxonomy): domain Bacteria; kingdom Pseudomonadati; phylum Pseudomonadota; class Betaproteobacteria; order Neisseriales; family Chromobacteriaceae; genus Vogesella; species Vogesella facilis. The sequence continues at coordinate 255,756 of NZ_JBHRXN010000010.1, read as the reverse complement.
GCGATGCCGCCAGCCGGCGTGCAAGGCAGCCAACAGCAGCAGGCTCAGCAACAGCGCCCCTAGCCGGTGCAACCAGTGAATGGCGGTAAGTTGCGCCAGGCTCAGCGGCGTGCCATCGGCACTTTCACCCAGCGCACGCTGCCAGTGGAAAGCGCCATCGAACCGCATCTCCGCTGGCAAAAAGCTGCCGTTACACGTTGGAAAACCCTGGCAGGCCAGCGCGGCATAGTTGCTGGACACCCAGCCGCCCAGCGCCACCTGTCCCAGCACCAGCAGCGGCAAGGCGCACAGCAGCCAGTACAGCCGCGGCGGCACCGCCACCGCCTGGCGGCCACCGAAGCGCCAGCTGGCCAGCAGCGCCACGATGCTCATGCCGCCGAGCAAATGCGCAGTGACCACTGCCGGTTTCAGCAGCAGCGTTACCGTCCACATCCCCAGCAAGCCCTGCAACACCAGCAAGGCCAGCAGCCCGCTGGCGGGCAGGCGCTGCTGGCGGCGATACCAGGCCAGCGCCGCCGCCAGCAACACCAGCAGCCCCAGCGTGGCGGCCAGGTAGCGGTGGATCATTTCCTTCCACGCCTTGGCCGGGCTAACCGGGCCATCCGGCTGCGCGCTCATGGCCTGACGGATATCGTCGGCGGCGTGATGCGGGGAAAGATGGCCATAGCAGCCGGGCCAGTCCGGGCAGCCCAGGCCGGCATCGGACAAGCGCACGTAGGCACCCAGCGGTACCACGATGCAGGCCAGCAGCAAGGCAAACAGCAGCAGACGCTTCATGACATCCCCCTGTTGCAGCATGGGCGGCACGGTTGGCCGCAAGGGCCACGGTCAGCCGAGGCCGTTATTGGTTTTCAGTACCTTGCCGATTTCGCGGATCACCGCGGTGGGCGGGGTGCCATCGGCGTAGAACAGCACCAGATTGCGCTGCGGGTCCACCAGATAAAAACCGTCCTCGCGCAGCCCGCTGCGATTGGCCTGTAGCAGTAACTGCATACGCTCCGCCGCCTCGCCCTGCGCGGTGCGAATCTGCTGCATGGCAAAGCGCCGCTGCCGGCAGGCCGCATCACAGCCCTGCCCCACCGACAACAGCACCCAGCGCGCTTGCGGCCAACCTTGCGCCTGCGCCGCCGGCAACGGCTGCACCAGCAGCGTGCCGACGCTGTGCGTAGCCTGTGGCTGCCACCAGACATACAGTGCGGTGGAGGCCACTACCGGCGCCAGCGCCAGCAGCAGGATCAGCCACAGCGGGCGCAGGTCGGCCCGCCACACGCCGCCAGGCGGCAGTTCAGTTCCCGGAACGCTGTGTTGCATGCTGCCTCCTCATCATCACCAGTGCGCCTATCACCACCCCCAGCGCCAGCAACAGCCACTGCAGCGCATACGCGTAATGTCGCCGCGGGTCGAAGCCCGGCTGCACCGGCCAGGTGGTGTACGGCCGCAGCGTGGGCTCCAGCACCACCAGCCCGGTGCGCAGCGGCCCCGGCAGCGTGGCGGCCAGCGCCGGCCAGTCCAGCGCATCCACTTCACCGTCGATACCGATGCGCGCCTTGCTCAGCAGATAGGGTGCCGGCCGCGCCACCCAGCGGCCGCTCAGCCGTCCGGTCGGCAACGGCAGGCTCATGATGCCCACCGGCCGCGGCAGCCAGCCGCGATCGATCACCACCCAGCTGCCATCCACCAATTGCACCGCCTGCCACTCGCGCACGCCGTCGCGGCCATTGAGCACCGCGCCGGCCAGCCGCAGCGATGGCGCGCTGTCGCGCACCGTCAGCCACACCCGCTGGCCATTGGGCACGGCATCGCGCGCGATTTCTGCCAGATGCCGTGGCGGCAGGTTGGCCGCACGCTCGAACGCCGCCAGCTGCGCGCTGCGCTGCTGCCCCCGCTGGTACTGCCACACCGCCAGCGCCAGCGGCAGCAGCGCCAGCAACAACAGCCACGCGGCGCTACGCGGCCGTCTAGACTGGGGTGTGGACACCGGGGGAGTGACTGTCATGAACGCGATCGTACCGTTGCTGTTGTTATTGATCGTCGGCTCGCTGGGCTATGCACTGCGCTCGCTGACCCGCGGCGGCGACCCGCGCCGCACTGTGCGGGCACTGACCGTGCGCGTGGTGCTGTCCATCAGCCTGTTTGTGCTGGTAATGGCCGGCAAGCTGTGGGGCAGCTGGTAGCCCGCTACAGCCAGTACACGAACACGAACAGGATCAGCCACACCACATCCACGAAGTGCCAGTACCAAGCCGCGGCTTCGAAGGCGAAATGGTGCTCGGCACTGAAGTGCCCGCGCTGCACCCGTAGCCACATCACCGACAGCATGATGGCACCCAGCAACACGTGCAGGCCGTGAAAACCGGTCAGCATGAAGAAGGTCATGCCATAGGCGCCGGCCGCCAGACTCAGCCCCAGCTCGTGCATGGCGTGCGCGTACTCGTACATCTGCAGCGACAGAAAGCTCACCCCCAGCACCACGGTAATGCCCAGCCCGGTGGCCAGCTGCCGGCGCTGGCCGGCCAGCAGCCCCCAGTGCGCCCAGGTCAGCGTGGCGCCGGAGCTGAGCAGGATCAGGGTATTGACCGCCGGCAGCCCCCAGGCGCCCATCGCCTGGTAGCGCGCGGTGATGCCCGGCCCGGTCTGCAGCGGCCAGCTGGCGGTGAAATCCGGGTACAGCAGCTTGTGCACCTCGTTGCCCAGCTCAGGCACCGAGATCACCCGCACGTAGTACAGCGCACCGAAGAAGGCGGCGAAGAACATCACCTCGGAGAAAATGAACCAGCCCATGCCCCAGCGGAAGGAATGATCCTCGCGGCCGTGGTAGCGGCCGGCCAGGCTTTCGCGGATCACGTCGCCGAACCAGCCGAACAGCATCCAGAACAGGATGCCGAAGCCCAGCAGCAGGCCGAGCTTGCCCACCGCCACGCTGTTGACAGCCAGCGCCGCGCCCAGCCCCAGGCAGAACAGCGCCAGCGAGCCGATGATGGGCCAGCGCGACGGATCGGGCACGAAGTAATGGGTTTGTTCGCTGTGTTCCATCATCACGCTCTCCTCATGGGCCGCCTGCCGCTAGCCCGTCACCAGCCGCACCAACAGCAGCAGCAGCCCGATCAGTATCGCCACCAGCACGATGGCAGCGGTGACCACGTCGGCAAAGCTCAGCTTGCGGTCCTGCCGCGCGCTGTGCCCCTTGCGGATGCCGACAAAGGCCGACAGCACCGCCCGCAGGGCTTGCAGCGGGTTGTTCATGACCGCCCCGGTACATCGAAGATGGTGTAGGCCAGGGTGATGCTGTCGATGCCGGCCGGCACGCTCTTGTCCACCACAAACACCACCGGGAAGCGCTTGGTCTGCCCCGGCTCGAACGCCTGCTGCGCAAAGCAGAAGCAGTCCAGCTTTTTCACGTACTCCGCCGCTGCAGCCGGCAGGTAACGCGGGATCGCCTGCCCGGTCACCCGCCGGTTGCTGGCATTGGTAATCTCGTAATCCACCCGCACGAACTCGCCCGGCCGCGCCTTGAGTGTGGACACCAGCGGCCGCACCTGCCACGGCAGCCCCGGCTGCACCGTGGCGTCGAAAGTGAGCACGATGGGTGCGGCCAACGTTGCCGCCGGTGCCGTGCCGACCGCATCCGGCTGCAGCAGCTTGCCCAGCCCGGTTACCCGGCACAGCGCGTCATACACCGGGATCAAGCCCCAGGCGAACACGAACATCGCGCACGCCAGCAGGCTGAGCTTGAGCAGCAGCGTGCGGTTGTCACGGGCCGGGGTCGCCTGGTGCGTTGTCATATCAATGGTGCTTTCCGCCCTGCATGGACTTGATGGCACCGTTTTCACCCACTTCCAGCGTCGGCGCCTCGACAAAGCTGTGATACGGCGCCGGCGTGGGTATCTGCCATTCCAGCGTATCGGCGGTTTCCCACGGCTTTTGTGGCGCCGGCTGGCCGTGCCGGATGCTGCTGATCATGTTGTAGAGGAAGATCAGCTGGCCGAGGCCGAAGCAGAACGCCCCGACGCTGGCCATGGCGTTGAAGTCGGCAAACTGCAGGTTGTAGTCGGGGATGCGGCGCGGCATGCCGGCCAGGCCGAGGAAGTGCATCGGGAAGAAGGTGACGTTGAACCAGATCATCGACCACCAGAAGTGGAACTTGCCCAGCTTCTCGTGGTACATGCGGCCAGTCATCTTGGGAAACCAGTAGTAGACGGCGGCGAACAGGCTGAACAGCGCGCCGGCCACCAGCACGTAGTGGAAATGCGCCACCACGTAGTAGGTGTCCTGCAGCTGGATATCCACCGCGGCGATGCTCAGCGTCACCCCGGACAGACCGCCGACGGTGAACAGGCAGATGAAGCCCACGGCGAACAGCATCGGCGTCTCGAAACTCATGCTGCCCTGCCACATGGTGCCGATCCAGTTGAATACCTTCACCCCGGTGGGCACCGCGATCAGCATGGTGGCGTACATGAAGAACAGCTGCGCGGTAGCCGGCATGCCGGTGGTGAACATGTGGTGCGCCCACACCATGAAGCTGAGGATGGCGATGGAGCTGGTGGCATACACCATCGAGGTGTAGCCGAACAGCGGCTTGCGGCTGAAGGTGGGAATGATGTGGCTGACGATGCCGAAGGCCGGCAGCGCCATGATGTACACCTCCGGGTGGCCGAAGAACCAGAAGATATGCTGGTACAGCACCGGGTCGCCGCCACCGGCGGCATTGAAGAAGTGGGTGCCGAAGTGGCGGTCGGTCAGCACCATGGTCACCACCCCGGCCAGCACCGGCATCACCGCGATGATCAGGTAGGCGGTGATCAGCGTAGCCCAGGCGAACATCGGCATCTGCATCATGCTCATGCCCGGCGCGCGCAGGTTGAGGATGGTGACGATGATGTTGATCGAGCCCATGATCGAGCTGACCCCCATGATGTGGATGGCAAAGATGGTGAGGTCCATGCCCATGCCCATCTGGGTGGACAGCGGCGCGTACATGGTCCAGCCGGCCGCCGCCGCGCCGCCGGGGACCGCAAACGAGATCAGCAGCAGCAGGGCGGCCGGCGGCAGCAGCCAGAAGCTCCAGTTGTTCATGCGTGCAAACGCCATGTCCGGCGCGCCCAGCATCAGCGGCAGCAGCCAGTTGGCCAGCCCGGTGAAGGCCGGCATGATGGCGCCGAACACCATGATCAGCCCGTGCAGGGTGGTGAACTGGTTGAACAGCTCCGGCTGCCAGAACTGCAGGCCGGGGCGGAACAGCTCGGCGCGGATGCACAGCGCCAGCACGCCGCCAAAGATGAACATGGAAAAGGCAAACCACAGGTACAGGCTGCCGATGTCCTTGTGGTTGGTGGCATACAGCCAGCGCGCCAGCCCGTGTGGCTTGCCGTGGTGGTCGCCGTGACCGGCGTGGGTGGTTTCCGCGATCGCCATCATCCCCTCCTTACGCCTTGCCGCCACGGGCAGCCTTGATGTCCTTGGGCTGCACCACATCGCCAGTCTGGTTGCCCCACGCATTGCGCTCGTAGGTGATCACCGCCGCGATGTCGGTATCGGACAGCTGTTTGCCCCAAGCCGCCATGGCCGGGTTTTTCTTGCTGCCATTGAGCACGATCTCGATGTGCGCCGGCTTGTTCTTGCTGGCGATCGGCGAGCCATCCAGTGCCGGGAACGCACCGGGAATACCCTTGCCGTTGGCCTGGTGGCAGGCCACGCAGTTCTGCGTATAGACCTTCTCGCCACGCGCCTTCAGCTCGTCCAGCTTCCACACCTTGTTCGGGTCGTCGGCGTTGGCCGCAGAGGCTTTCTGCTTGGCGGCCAACCATTGCTGGTAGTCGGCCGGCGTCTTGGCCACCACCACGATGGGCATGAAGCCGTGATCCTTGCCGCACAGCTCGGCACACTGGCCGCGGTAGGTGCCCGGCTGCGTCACCTTGAACCAGGCATCACGTACGAAGCCCGGCACCGCATCCTGCTTCACCCCCAGCTGCGGCACCCACCAGGAGTGGATCACGTCGTTGGCGGTCAGCAGCACCCGCACCTTGACGCCGGTGGGCACCACCAGCGGCTCGTCGACTTCCAGCAGATAGTTGTCGCCGCGCCCGGCGGCCTTGACGATGGCGTCCTGCGGCGTGGCCAGGTGGCTCATGTAGCGGACGTTCTGCTCCAGGTAGTCGTACTGCCACTTCCACTGGTAGCCGGTGACCTTGATGGTCAGCTCGGCGCCGGCGCTGCTCTTCTGCTGCAGGATCAGCCGCGTGGCCGGCAGTGCCATCGCCACCAGGATCAGGAACGGAATCACCGTCCACACGATCTCCACCGTGGTGTTCTCGTGGAACAGCTTGGCCTGATGGCCGGCGGCTTTGCGGTGGCGGAAAATAGCCCAGAACATCACGCCGAACACCAGCACGAAAATGCCGCCGGTGATGTACAGCAGCAGCAGGTGCAGGTCGTAGATGTCTTGCGCCACCTGGGTGACAGGTGTCTGGAAGTTCAGGTTGGCCGCAGCCGCGCTCAGCGGTGCGCCCCCCAAGATCCCAAGAAGGGTGTAACGGGAAAGCATGGCGTCCCCCTATGGATCATCCGCTGCCGGAGTGATCCTGTTGGTGACGGCACGATAATCTGCCGGCACCTATCCTCTCGTGTTGGCCGGAAACCCGGTCACTCGCTGCTCTATTTCGTGGCAGTGCAGTATCGAGATTAGGAATTCGCCGTAAAAAAACAAGGATTTATCATGATGCACCGCAGCAGACGCCCCCTGCTGAGGCGCGCAACACCCCACGGCGCGCCTGCCGGCGGCGCGAATTGGGCCTATTGCAGCGCGGCTAGCCCTCGTAGGGCAGCTCCAGCATGGGTTCACCCAGATACTGTTTCAGCGTGGCGAGGTTGTCGGCGTAGGCCAGCTGGTTGGGCACCACGCGGTTGGCGATCCAGCCGGCCAGCTGGCAGCCGGCGGCCTGTATCGCCTGCGCCGTCAGCAACGCATGGTTGATGCAGCCCAGGCGCATGCCCACCACCAGGATCACCGGCAGCTGCAGCCGCTGCGCCAGCTCCTGCATGCGGTAGCGGTCGGACAGCGGCGCCAGCCAGCCGCCGGCGCCCTCCACCAGCACCACCTCGGCGTCTGCGGCCAACCTTTGGTAATGCTCGGCGATCAGCGCCAGCTCGATCTCCACCCCCGCCTCGCGCGCGGCGATGTGCGGCGATACCGGCGGCTGGAAGCGGTACGGGTTCATCAAGTCCAGATCGGTCTGGCCGGTGGCGGCCACCAGCCGCGCCACGTCGTCGTTGAGCAGGCTGCCGTCGGGCTGCAGCTCGCAACCGGAAGCCACCGGCTTCATCGCCAGCACCCGCTTGCCCTGCGCCTGCAGGTGCCGCACCAGCTTGACGGCGCTGTGGGTCTTGCCGATCTCGGTATCGGTGCCGGTAATGAAATAGCCTTGTGCCACAGCAGCTGTCCTGTAGTTGAATCACCGCTAGATGCGGCCAAAACGGCAAAACAAAAGGCAGACACGACAGCGCCGACCTCGTGGGTCGGCGGTCGGCGTCTGCCTGATGGGGCAGCCACCTGAATAGGACGGCCTTGTGAGCCTTTGATCTTTAACGCCGCGGCCAACCTTTCCGGGTGGGATGTCCTGCCGCCGCGTTTGCGCGCTCTTTAGACCGGGCCTTGGGCGTACACGCGCTCGGTCTTGCTATGCAGCTTGTTCAGTGCCGCCAGGTAGGCCTTGGCGCTGGCGACGATGATGTCGGTGTCGGCGCCCTGACCGTTGACGATGCGGCCTTCCTTGGCCAGACGCACGGTCACTTCGCCCTGCGATTCGGTGCCCTTGGTGATGGCGTTCACCGAGTACAGCTCCAGCTCGGCCTCGCTCTTCACCACGCTTTCGATGGCCTTGAAGGCGGCATCGACCGGGCCGGAGCCGGTGGACTCAGCACGCTGCTCGTTGCCGTGCTCGACGAACACGATCTGCGCCTGCGGTGCTTCGCCGGTCTCGGTGGCCACTTTCAGCGACACGAACTTGTAGTCTTCCTGCTCGACGGTCACCAGCTGGTCGGATACCAGCGCGTGCAAATCTTCGTCGAAAATCTCGCGTTTCTTGTCAGCCAGCTCTTTAAAGCGGGCAAAGGCGGCGTTCAGCGCTTCCTCGCTGTCCAGCACGATACCCAGATCCTGCAGTTTGGTACGGAAGGCGTTGCGACCGGACAGCTTGCCCAGCGTCAGGCGGTTGGCGGTCCAGCCCACCGATTCGGCCGACATGATTTCATAGGTTTCGCGGTGCTTCAGCACGCCGTCCTGATGGATGCCGGATTCGTGGGCAAAGGCGTTGGCGCCGACGATGGCTTTGTTCGGCTGCACCGGGTAGCCGGTGATGGTGGACACCAGCTTGGACGCCGGCACGATCTGGGTGGCATCGACGCGGGTTTCCACGGCGAACACGTCCTTGCGGGTGCGCACCGCCATCACGATCTCTTCCATCGCGGCGTTGCCGGCACGCTCGCCCAGGCCGTTGATGGTGCACTCTACTTGGCGGGCACCGCCCAGCACCGCAGCCAGGCTGTTGGCCACCGCCATGCCCAAGTCATTGTGGCAGTGGGCGGACCAGATTACCTTGTCGCCGCCCGGGGTCTTGGCGATCAGCTCGCGGAAGAAGGCCTCGGTGATTTTCGGCACCGCGTAGCCGACAGTATCCGGCACGTTGAGGGTGGTGGCACCGGCCTTGATCACTTCGCCGAAGATACGGGCGAGGAAATCGATGTCGGAGCGCAGTGCGTCTTCGGCGGAGAATTCCACATCGTCGGTGTATTCGCGCGCCAGTTTCACCGCCTTCACCGCTGCCTCGACCACCTCGTCCGGGGTCATGCGCAGCTTTTTCTCCATGTGGATCGGGCTGGTGGCGATGAAGGTGTGGATGCGGCCACGCGCGGCCGGCTTGATCGCCTCGCCGGCGGCACGGATGTCGCGCTCGTTGGCACGCGCCAGCGAACAGACGGTGGATTCCTTCACCACCTCGGCGATGGCGCGAATGGCGTCGGCATCGCCAGGGCTGGCGGCGGCAAAGCCGGCCTCGATCACGTCCACGCCCAGGCGCTCCAGCTGGCGGGCGATACGGACTTTCTCTTCCTTGGTCATCGCTGCGCCCGGCGACTGCTCGCCATCACGCAAGGTGGTATCGAAAATGTAAAGACGGTCGCCCATGTCTGGTGATCTCCCTTGCGCCGAAGCGGCGGCCCCGGTCAGATAGTCGTTGAAATCGAATCTCTTGCCTTGTTGTACGGCGAGCAGCGCCAGCTTGTTCAGCTGCGCCAGCGGCAGGCTGCCGCGCTCCCGCCATTTATAGACAGCAGCACGGGTCACCGGCTCATCGGGAAAGCTGGCCGTGAGTGCCTCCGCAAGCACGCTAGGGCCGCCAAAATCCTCGATTAGACGCTCGATGTCCAATTGCATACTGCTCTCCTGTTTGTCTCTGCAGTTACCTTACTAAACGCCGCGACATTGTGTCAAACAAAAATGTCCATCCCGCGTAAAAAGCGCAAAAAGCGCGTTGTCCAAAGCAATAAATCGGACATTATGTAGAATTGCAGACGCAATAAAGGGCGCCCGCAGCGCCCTGTTGTCTTGCAGCATCGCCTGGCGGCCAAGCCGGCCGCCGTCTCGCCCTACTCGCTGGCGAGCGGCGGCGTCTTCTTGCCCATGCCCAAGGCGGCCATGACGTAGCCGGACAGCGCATAGCAGACAAAGAAGCCGAACAGCACCAGCGGCGGCTCGGACATCAGCAGCAGCAGGCCCACCACCAGTGCCAGCAGCATCACGAACGGCACGCGGCGACGCAGGTGAATCTCCTTGAAGCTCCAGAACTTCACGTTGGTGACCATGGTGATGCCGGAGAAGGCGGTGAAGCCCAGCGCCACCCATTTCAGCCCCGGCAGGTCGTTGTAGCCGTAGGCATGGCAGATCCACACCAGGCCGGCCACCAGCGCCGCCGCCGCCGGACTGGGCAGGCCGATGAACCAGCGCTTGTCGGTGGAACCGATCATGGTGTTGAAGCGCGCCAGGCGCAGTGCGGCGCCGGCGCAATGGATGAACGCCACCATCCAACCCAGCTTGCCCAGATCCTTCAGCAGCCACTCGTAGGCCACCAGCGCCGGTGCCACGCCGAAGCTCACCATGTCGGAAAGGCTGTCGAATTCGGCGCCGAAGGCGCTCTGGCTGTGGGTAAGCCGCGCCACGCGGCCGTCCATGCCGTCCAGAATCATGGCGAGGAAGATCGCCACCGCGGCATGTTCGAAATTCTGGTTCATCGCCTGCACGATGGCATAGAAACCGGCAAACAACGCCGCGAGCGTGAAAGAGTTGGGCAGCAGGTAAATGCCCTGGCGGCGCAGGGAAGGCTTGTGCGGGGCCGGATCAATATGCATGGGATAGCCCTGGTCGTTATTGTTGGCGGGTGAGTCGAGGTGAACGGCGCAAGGTTGGCCGCATACAGTCGTTCATTCTAAAACGGCAGCCGGTGCGGCAAAAGCCAAACCGTGTTGCAGAATGCAAAAAGCCGGACACTGTCCGGCTTGGCTTGATCGGGTACGGTCCAGATTAGTTCTTGGACTGGTCAACCAGCTTGTTCTTGGCGATCCACGGCATCATCGCGCGCAGTTCGGCACCCACTTTTTCGATCGGATGATCGGCGTTCAGGCGACGACGGGCGGTCATGCTCGGGTAGTTGGTCTTGCCTTCCAGGATGAACATCTTGGCGTATTCACCGGACTGGATGCGGTACAGCGCCTTCTTCATCGCTTCCTTGGTGGCAGAGGTCACTACTTCCGGGCCGGTCACGTACTCGCCATACTCCGCGTTGTTGGAGATGGAATAGTTCATGTTGGCGATGCCGCCTTCGTACATCAGGTCCACGATCAGCTTCAGCTCGTGCAGACATTCGAAGTAGGCCATTTCCGGAGCGTAGCCGGCTTCGGTCAGGGTTTCGAAACCGGCTTTCACCAGCTCCACCGCGCCGCCGCACAGTACGGCCTGCTCACCGAACAGGTCGGTTTCGGTTTCTTCGCGGAAGTTGGTCTCAATCACGCCGCCCTTGGTGCCGCCGTTGGCCGCAGCGTAGGACAGGGCGATGTCGCGGGCCTTGCCGGACTTGTCCTGGTACACGGCGATCAGGGTCGGCACGCCGCCGCCCTTCACGTACTCGGAGCGCACGGTGTGGCCCGGGCCTTTCGGGGCGATCATGATCACGTCCAGGTCGGCGCGCGGCACGATCTGGTTGTAGTGAATGTTGAAGCCGTGGGCGAAGGCCAGCGCAGCACCCTGCTTGATGTTGGCGGCGATCTCGCGGTTGTACACGTCCGGCTGCGATTCGTCCGGCAGCAGAATCATCACCACGTCGGCAGCTTTTACCGCGTCGGCAACTTCTTTCACCTGATGGCCAGCGGCCTCGGCTTTTTTCCACGATGCGCCATCTTTGCGCAGACCGACGATCACGTTGACGCCGGATTCTTTCAGGTTCTGCGCGTGGGCATGGCCTTGCGAGCCGTAACCGATGATGGCGACCTGCTTGCCCTTGATGATGGAGAGGTCAGCGTCTTTGTCGTAGAAAACTTTCATTTTATGTCCCTAGTTGTTCTCGGGCAGCGGGTAGCCGCCCTGGTGATATCAGATCTTCAAAATACGTTCGCCGCGACCAATGCCGGATGCACCGGTACGCACCGTTTCCAGGATCACTGAACGGTCGATCGCCTCGATAAAGGCGTTGAGCTTTTCGCTGGTACCAGTGAGCTCGATGGTGTAGGTCTTTTCCGTCACGTCGATGATGCGACCGCGGAAGATATCCGCCATGCGCTTCATTTCCTCGCGGTCCTTGCCGGTGGCACGGACCTTGATCAACATCATCTCGCGTTCGATATGGTCGGACTCGTTGAGGTCAATCACCTTGACCACCTCGATCAGCTTGTTGAGCTGCTTGGTGATCTGTTCGATGACTTCGTCGGACCCGTGGGTAACGATAGTCATCCGTGACAGTGTCGGATCTTCGGTAGTCGACACCGTCAGCGAATCGATATTGTATGCGCGGGCGGAAAAAAGTCCTACTACTCGCGAAAGTGCGCCCGCTTCGTTTTCCAGAAGGATAGAAAGGATGTGTCGCATTCTTACGCCTCAGCACATGTTGCCGTAGTCACGGTTGTTCTCGAACGGAGCAATCTGCAGCTCGCGCATGTGCGGCGGCAAGTCCATCTGGTCCAGGCCTTTGCCGTTCTGGATCATCGGGAACACGTTCTCGGACTGGTCGGTACGGAAGTCCAGGAATACCAGACGTTCCTTCAGTGCCGGGCTGAAGGCCTCCCGCAACACCGGCTCGACATCGGCCGGGTTTTCCACCTTGATGCCCACATGGCCGTAGGCTTCGGCGATCTTCACGAAATCCGGCAGCGCGTCCATGTAGGACTCGGAGTAGCGGGTGCCGTAGAAGAACTCCTGCCACTGGCGCACCATACCCAGGTAGCGGTTGTTGAGCGCGATCACCTTCACCGGGGTGTGGTACTGCTTGGCGGTGGACAGCTCCTGGATGTTCATCTGAATGGAGCCTTCGCCGGTGATGCAGGCCACCTGTGCGTCCGGGTTGGCCAGCTGTGCGCCGATGGCGGCCGGCAAGCCGAAGCCCATGGTGCCGAGACCGCCGGAGTTCAGCCACTGCTTCGGACGCTTGAACGGGTAGTACTGCGCCGCCCACATCTGGTGCTGGCCGACGTCGGAAGTCACGATGGCATCGCCGCCGGTGATCTCGTACAGCTTCTGCACCACGTACTGCGGCTTGATCAGCTCGGTAGACGGGGTGTACAGCAGGCTGTTGTAGCTGCGCCATTGCTCGATCTGCTGCCACCAGCCAGCCAGGTGCTGCTCGTTGGTCTTCAGGCCGCTCTGCTTGAACAGGTCGATCATGTCGCGCAGCACGTGTTTCACGTCGCCGACGATGGGCACGTCTACCTTCACGCGTTTGGCGATGGAGGACGGGTCCACGTCGATGTGCACGATCTTCTTCGGCTGCGACAGGAAGTGCGACGGGATGCTGATCACGCGGTCGTCGAAACGCGCGCCGACGGCGATCAGCACATCACAGTACTGCATGGCCATGTTGGCTTCGTAAGTACCGTGCATGCCCAGCATGCCGAGGAACTGCCGATCCTCGCCCGGATAGGCGCCCAGGCCCATCAGGGTGTTGGTACACGGCACGCCCAGCATCTTCACCAGCTCGGTGACTTCGGCAGCGGCATCGCCCTGCACCGCGCCACCACCCACGTAGATGTACGGGCGCTTGGCTTCGGCCAGCAGGTTGACGGCCTTCTTGATCTGGCCCGGATGGCCGCGCGTTACCGGCACGTAGGAGCGGATGCTCACGCTTTCCGGGTAATGGAACTCGGCCTTGGCCTGGGTTACATCCTTCGGCACATCCACCACCACCGGACCGGGGCGACCGGTCTTGGCAATGTAGAACGCCTTCTTGATGGTGGACGCCAGCTCGTTGATGTCCTTCACCAGGAAGTTGTGCTTCACGCACGGGCGGGTAATGCCCACCATGTCCACTTCCTGGAACGCATCCAGACCGATGGCGGGGGTCGGCACCTGGCCGGAAATCACCACCATCGGAATGGAATCCATATAGGCGGTGGCAATGCCGGTTACCGCATTGGTTGCGCCCGGGCCGGAAGTGACCAGCGCCACGCCGACCTTGTCGCTGGAACGCGAGTAGGCATCAGCGGCATGTACCGCGGCCTGCTCGTGGCGGACCAGTACGTGCTTGAATTCCTGCTGCCGGAAAATTGCGTCATAAATTTCGAGAACCGCGCCGCCGGGGTAGCCGAATACGAATTCGACCCCTTCTTCCTGCAGGCTGCGAACTACGATCTCCGCGCCCGATATCTGCATCTTTGCCTCTTTATATTCAGGTTATTTTTGTCCCGTGATGAACGAACTTAACCCAAGCCAGAAAGCACGGTCAAGCGCTTTTGTGCAGGTGCAAAAAAGCGGCAAAAACATTCAAAAACAGCCACTTTTACAGGGGTAGGCGGCGTATGCCGGCTTTGGTAACATGCAGTGTTGGCTGCGCCTGCGGCCAACCTTTTCCGATGGTGATCTTCCCCTCATGACATCCGCACCCACGCCGGGCCTCGGCCGCCGTTTTGCCAGTCTTTTCTACGAGTTGCTGCTACTTGCCGCCATTGTGTTCACCACCGCCGCGGTCTTTACCCCGCTGCTGGTCTGGACGGGGCATGCACCGGCCGTGGAATGGCTGTATCGCCTTGGCATGGCTGGCGTGCTGTTCGGCTATTTCGGCTACTGCTGGGTAAAGAGCGGACAGACGCCGGCGATGAAGACCTGGCGCCTCAAGCTGGTGCTGCGTGATGGCGGCCGGCTGGGCTGGCCGCATGCCGCAGTACGCTTCGTGGTGGCCTTGCTGCTGTTCGTCGGCGTGCCCATCTTGTCCTTCCTCGCCTGGCAGCGCGCCAGCGGCGACAGCCGCGCCTCGATGTGGATCGCCATGGCCTGGTGGATGCTGCCGCTGCTGTGGCCGCTCACCGACCCGGAGCGCCAGTTCCTGCACGACCGTCTGGCCGGCACCCGGCTGATTACCCTGGCCAAGGGCGAGCGCGCCTGATGCGGCCAACCTTGCCGGCCATGCCATGAAAAAAGCCACCGTTACGGTGGCTTTTTGTTTGCCGCTCACGGCAGCGCGGCGAGCTTGTCGTTGCCCGGCGCCAGCCATTGCCAGTGCCGCTGCCAGGCGCCCACCACCAGATTGGGATATTCCGCGCGCCCCAGGCTGCCATTGAAGCGCCCCAGCGCGCGGAACAGGTTGCCGCCTTCGATATCCAGGTAGTGACGCAGGATGGTGCAGCCGTAGCGCAGATTGGTGGTGAGATCGAACAGATTGTGGCCGGCGGCGCCGATGCTGCGCACCCAGAACGGCATCACCTGCATCAGCCCGCGCGCGCCCACCGGCGAAATGGCGTACTTGTTGAAACCGCTTTCCACCTGGATCAAGCCCAGCACCAGCTGCGGGTCCAGCCCGGCGCGGGTGGCCTCGTACTGCACCGCGGTCAGCAGCCGCTCACGCATCCACTGGTCCGGAATGCGCGACTGCAGCCGGCGCGACATTTCCGCCAGCCACAGCGGGCCTTCACGCGGGTTGTCGAACACCAGCCGCGGCGCGTTGACGTCGGCAATGCTGCGCGACATCGCCGAGGCGACGTTAGCCGCCAGCGCCTCTTCCCGCTGCGCACCGGCCCACGCCGGCCCGCAAACGGAGACGGCAGCCAGCACGGCAAACAGCGGCAACAGGCGCGACGGGTTCATGCTTGGTTTTTAGTCCAGCGGCGCAGGGTGGGCAAAGCCCGCCCTGCCGCCACGGTTCAGCCCAGCTTGGCCAGCAGCAGGGGCAGGATGTCGGCCGGCGCCACCGCGGTGGCTTCGCTGTCGCGGCGGTGCTGGTATTCCAGCTTGCCTTCCTTCAGGCCGCGGTCGCCGATGGTGACGCGGTGCGGTGCGCCGATCAGCTCCCAGTCGGCGAACATCGCGCCCGGACGCTCGCCGCGGTCGTCGATGATCACATCCACGCCAGCGGCCAGCAGTTCGCCGTACAGCTGGTCGGCGGTGGCCTTCACCGCCTCGGAACGGTCGTAGCCCACCGGGCAGATCACCACGCTGAACGGCGCGATGCTGTCCGGCCAGATCATGCCCTTGTCGTCGAAGTTCTGCTCGATGGCGGCGCCCAGGATGCGGGTAACGCCGATGCCGTAGCAGCCCATCTCGAAGTGTTTCGGCTTGCCGTCTTCATCCAGGAAGGTGGCGTCCATGGCCTTGGAGTACTTGGTGCCGAGGTAGAACACGTGGCCCACTTCGATGCCGCGCTGGATCGCCAGCTCGCCCTTGCCGTCCGGCGAGGCGTCGCCCACCACCACATTGCGCAGGTCGGCCACTTCCGGCTCCACGCAGTCGCGCACGAAGTTGGCGCCGGTGTAGTGCTGGTCGTCCTCGTTGGCGCCGATCACGAAATCGGCCATCTTGGCCACGGTGCGATCGGCAATGATGCGGCCGTTGAAGCCCACCGGGCCCAGCGAGCCGGGGTTGGCGCCGAAGGCCTTGTTGATCAGTGCCGGGGTGGCCATGGTCAGCGGCTTCTTGATGCCGGCAATCTTCTCCGCCTTCACTTCGTTCAACTCGTGGTCGCCGCGCACCAGCATCAGCACCGCGTCGCCCTCTTCGCCTTCCACCACCAGCGCCTTCACCGTGGCCTTGATGTCGATGTTCAGGAAGCGCACCAGGTCGGCGATGGTCTTCACGCCCGGGGTGTGCACCTTGGTCAGCGCCTCGGCGGCGGCGGCGCGCTCGCCGGCCGGAGCCACCGCTTCGGCCAGCTCGATGTTGGCCGCATAGTCGGAGTTCGGGCAGTAGACGATGGCGTCTTCGCCGGTGTCGGCGATTACCTGGAATTCGTGCGAGCGGTCGCCACCGATGGCGCCGGTATCGGCCGCCACCGCGCGGTAGGTCAGGCCCAGGCGGTCGAAGATGCGGCAGTAGGCGGCATACATAGTGTCGTAGCTGACGCCGGCTGCTTCGGCGCTGCGGTCGAAGGAGTAGGCATCCTTCATGGTGAACTCGCGGCCGCGCATTACGCCGAAACGCGGGCGGCGCTCGTCGCGGAACTTGGTCTGGATCTGGTAGAAGTTCTTCGGCAGCGCGCGGTAGCTTTTCAGCTCGTTGCGGGCGATGTCGGTCACCACTTCCTCGGAAGTCGGCTGGATCACAAAATCACGCTCGTGGCGGTCCTTGAAGCGCAGCAGCTCGTCACCCATGCCGTCGAAGCGGCCGGTTTCCTGCCACAGGCCGGCCGGCTGCACCACCGGCATCACGATCTCGATGGCACCGGCGCAGTTCATTTCCTCGCGCACGATGCTTTCCACCTTGCGCAGCGAGCGCAGGCCCATCGGCATCCAGTTGTAGACACCGGCGGCAACTTTGCGGATGAAACCGGCGCGCAGCATCAGCTTCTGGCTGACGATGTCGGCATCGGCGGGGGCTTCTTTCAGAGTAGAAATGAAAAACTGCGAGGCGCGCATGGGCGGGGTTCCTTGGAAATGCTGCAAAATGACGTTGATTGTAGCGGGTAGCGGCGGCGAGGGGAAAGGTTGGCCGCATGCGCGACAGCAGCTGGCAGCCGCTCGCCGCGTGCACTGGCGGAATTGACCGCCAACCATGATTCCGACATATTTCCGGGCACCCGTTTTCACCTGTCCGCCCATGCAAACCATCGCCGCCCTGGCCATCCTGTTTACCGGTTATTCCCTGTTCTGCGCCCTGGCGCTGGGGCTGAGCCATCTGCGCCGGCACAGCACACCACTGGCCGGCCTGGCCGGGCAGGTACTACTGCTGGCACTGGCGGCCTTGCAGTTATGCCACTTCGCCTGGCTGTACCTGGACCTGCCCTGGGTGCTGCAGCGGCCCTACTTCGTCACCCTGTACCTGGTGGCGCCGGCGTTCTATCTGTTCAGCCGCCCGCTGCTGCAGCCGGATGCCGCCAGCAGGCCGCCGACCCTGCTGCTGCACGGGCTGCCGGTATTGCTGAGCGTCTGGGTGCCGGCCGGCGTCGCGCTGCCGCTGGCCTTTGCCATCGGCGCCGGCTACCTGCTGTGGCTGGCACGCGTGCTGTATCCGCTGCGCCAGGAGCGGGAAAACTTCCAGCGCGAGATGCTGCTGCTGGGCGCGGTATTCGCCATCGCCGGCGGCGTAGCGCTGCTGGGGCTGCTGCAAACCGCGCTGCCGGGCAAGCTGTTCCACAGCCTGTACGCCGTGGCCATCGGCCTGGCCTTCCTGCTGGTACAGCTGACCCTAGCCATGCGCCCGCAGCTGGAAGAAGAGCTCAACACCACGCTGCACACCGCCTACAGCAACTCCACGCTCGGCAACGTGGACCGCGATGCCGCGCTGGCGCGGCTGGCAGCGCTGATGCAAACGCAGCAGCTGTACCTGGATGCCGAGCTGAGCCTGGCCGGCCTCGCCCAAGCCATGAGCCTGAGCAGCCACCAGCTGTCCGAGCTGCTCAACAGCTGCCTGGGCAAGGGCTTTGCCCGCTACCTGCGCGAGCAGCGCGTCGCCGCCGCGCAGCGCATGCTGTGCGAGGAGCCCTCTGCCTCGGTGCTGTCGGTCGGCCTGAGCGTAGGCTTCACCTCGCAGTCCAATTTCTACGAAGCCTTCCGCGAAGTGGCCGGCACCACGCCCGGGCAGTATCGCAAACTGCAGCAGGGGCAAGCGGCAGCGCCGGCAAACTGACGGTTTTTTCTCCGGAATGATCTTTCCGGAGCAATAAATTGCTCCTGTCCGACCAAAGCGGAGGTTTACCCTGCGCTGAGACACGAAACTGGAATCTCCACACCCCATCGGGAGATCGCCATGCATGCCTACCTGCAACTACTGCTTGCCGCGCTGATCAGCCTCTGCGCCAGCACGCTCGTGCTGCGCGCACTGTCGCTGCCGCTGCGCAACCTGCTGACCCAACTGTGCGCCAGCGAACAGGGCGCCGCCTTCTGGCTGAGCTACACCCGCGTGATGCTGACCGTGGCACCGCTGCTGCTCGCCCTGCTGGTCAGCCTGTTCACCACCAGTGTCGCCCCGCTGAACAGCCTGCAACTGGTGCTGATCGCCACCCTGGCCGGCTTGCTGCTGGGGCTGCGCAGCATAGGCAAACGCCTGGGCCGCTTCATCCCGCTGCCGCCGGCCACCACCGGGGAGGCACAGTAATGAACATCCTGCTTGCCGGCGCCAGTGGCTTCATCGGCCGCCACCTGAGTGCTGCCCTGCTGGCAGCCGGTCACCACGTGCGGCCGCTGTCGCGCCGCCACGGCGCCGATTTCAGCCAGCTGCACAGCGCGCAGCACTGGCTGCCCCATCTGGCGGGTGCCGATGTGGTGATCAACGCCGTGGGCATCATCGCCGAACAGCCGGGGCAGCGTTTTGCCAGCCTGCACACGCAGGCCCCGTGCGCGCTGTTCGACGCCTGCGTGCAGGCCGGTATTTCACGGGTGATCCAGATTTCGGCACTGGGCTGCGACGACAGCGCCTTCACCGCCTACCACCTGAGCAAGCTCGCCGCCGACCGCCATCTGCGCAGCCTGCCGCTGGACTGGCTGGTGCTGCGCCCCGCGCTGGTCTACGGCCCGGGCAGTGCCAGCAGCGCCGCCTTCATGCAGCTGGCGCGCCTGCCACTGCTGCCACTGCCGGACGGTGGCCGCCAGCTGGTGCAGCCGGTGCACATCAGCGATGTGGTGGCCGCGGTGCTGCAAGCGCTGGCGCAAGGCGTGGCCGGCCAGAGCGTGGACGTGGTGGGGCCGCAGCCGCTGCGCTTTGCCGACTGGCTGCAGACCATACGCGCGGCACGCGGCCAGGCGCCGGCGCCGGTACTGGCCATTCCGCCGGCATTGCTGCTGGCCCTGCTGCGTGTCGGTCGCCACCTCAGCCCGCTACTGCAGCCGGACAACCTGCGCATGCTGCTGGCCAGCCGTGCGGCCAACCCCGAGCCGCTGGCCCGGCTGCTGGGGCGCCCGCCACTGTCGCCCTCGCCGCAGCTGTTCTTTCACGCCGACACACCAGGAGAAAGCTCATGAGCTACCCGCTGATCAAAACCCTGCACATTCTCAGCATGGTGCTGCTGTTCGGCACCGGCCTCGGCAGCGCCTTCTACAAGTGGATGGCCGACCGCAGCGGCAACGTTGCGCACATCGCCGCCACCAACCGCCACGTGGTGCTGGCCGACTGGCTGTTCACCACCCCTACCGTGATCTTCCAGCCGCTCAGCGGCCTCTACCTGGTGCAGCAGCTGGGCCTGCCGCTATCCACCCCGTGGCTTGCCGCCACCCTGACGCTGTACACGCTGGCTGGCATCTGCTGGCTGCCGGTGGTGTGGCTGCAGATCCGCATGCGGCAGATCGCCGCCAGCAGCTGTGCGCAGCACAGCCCGCTGCCGCCGCAGTACTGGCAGTACGCCCGCTGCTGGTTCTGGCTCGGCGTGCCCGCCTTCAGCGCCATGGTGCTGGTGGTGGCATTGATGGTTTTCAAACACCTCCCCGGAGCACAATGATGAGCAGCTTGATGCAACAGTTACTGGGCAAAGACTGGCAGCAGCTGCCAGCCGCCTTGCAGGCCCATTACGTAGCTGGCCACAGCGTGGAGCATGGCCACCTCGACATCCACTACCCGCGCGCCATGCAGCCGCTGCTGCAGTTGCTGCATCTGCTGGGCGCACTGGTACACCGCCGCGGCCGGCAACTGCCCACCGAGGTACGCAAGGACGAGCAGCAGGGCCGGCAGCGCTGGCAACGCCGCATCGTCTTTCCCGACGGCAAGGTGCTGCGCTTCGACAGCTGCTGGGAGGCCGGCAAGCACGGCCAGCTGATTGAATACGTCAACCCGCTGCTGGGGCTGGCGATGACGCCCTATGTGGTCGGCCAGCAGCTGCACTACCGCGGCGAGAGCTTTATCGTCCGGCTCGGCCCAGTACGGCTGCCGCTGCCGGAATGGTTGCTGGGCCACACCAGCATCGTGGAACAGGCGCTGGACGACAGCCGCTTTGCTATGGACTTCCGCCTGACCCACCCGCTGCTGGGCGAGGTGTACCGCTACAGCGGCGTGTTTGACACCCACCCGGCCGGGGCGGCAGTTGCGCCGCCGGCGACGGCGCTGCCGGGCTGACGACGAGAGGCAAGCGTGCCAGGCAAGGTTGGCCGCAGCATCCGGGCCGGCGGGCGCGGCGGGTGGTAACTCTGCAGAGGTCGCGGCCGGGACAGGAAAAACCGTGCGCACGATCGTCCCGCCAGCGTCAGCGCCGCCGGCAGCCGCGCCTCAGGCCGGCGCGCGGTAGCAGGCCTGCAGCGCCTGCTGCAGACGGGCGGCGAACTCCGGCGTCTGGCGCTGCAGAAAGCTGCGCGACAGGTACAGCCCCAGCGGTTTTTCCTGCGCCAGCACCGATTTCACCTTGTGGCCGACGCCGCGCGCCGCGATCAGTTCGTCCATCGCCAGGTTGGCCGCCAGCACCGCATCGGCGCGGCCGGCCAGCAGCACGTCCAGCATCTGGTCGTGCCCCGGCGGGCTGACGCTGATCTGGTAGCCGTGGTCTTCCAGCCACTGGTGCATATTGGAGCCGGCATAGGCGCCAACGCGGGCGCGCTGCGCGAAATCGGCATCCAGCGGGTTGAGCGGATTGTCGCGGCGCAGGTACCAGCGCCACTGCTGCGGCGCGGCCGGGCCGAACCACTGCGCCAGTTCGTCGCGCTGCGCATTGCGCGACGCCGGGAAGTAGCCGTCGGCGGCGCCGGTTTCCACCAGCCGCTGCGCCCGCGACCAGGAAATGAAGCGGATGGCCGCCTGCTGCCCGCTGCGCGACATCGCGCAGCGTATCGCCTGCAAGGCGATGCCCTGTTGCTGGCCATCCGCGCCCTGCATGGCATAGGGCGCCTGCTGCTGGGTAAGCAGCAGCGGGGCGGCGGCGCTGCCGCCAATGCTTGACAGCAAGGCGCAGCAGGCGGCCAGGATTACGCGCAATGACACCGACGGCTCCTTGCATTCAGACAGGCTGTCAGCATACTCAATGCAGGTAAATGCTGAATGTTTTTTTATTGAAAAATATCAAAAAAGCGCATGCCGGCTTGCAGGCTGCCGCCAGCGCCGGCCGTCAGGGCGCCATCTGTGGCAAACCATCTACACAAACGACATAAAGCGACCCGCGGCACTGGCCGGGCGTGGCAGTTTCCCAGGCACAGGAGTACCCTGCGCGCTCACCTGTGGTCGTTTTTGCAATGCAACATGGCATTGCCGACAGACTCTCGAATCCATAAATACAAACATCATGCAGGCACACAATAAGCAAGCACTGGCCGGTATCACCCTGGCGGCCATGGGCGTGGTCTATGGCGACATCGGCACCAGCCCGCTCTACACCCTGAAAGAATGCTTCAGTCCCCACCTTGGCCTCGCCGTCACCGAGGCCAACGTGCTGGGCATCCTGTCCCTGATCGTATGGGGGCTGTTGCTGATCGTCTCCCTCAAATACCTCAGCTTCGTGCTGCGCGCCGACAACCGCGGCGAGGGCGGCATCCTCACGCTGATGGCGCTGGCGCGCCGCTACGTGGTCGGTCCCAAGGCCTGGCTGCTGGGCATGCTGGGGCTGATGGGCGGCGGTTTCTTCTACGGCGAGGTGGTGATCACTCCCGCCATCTCGGTGCTGTCGGCGGTGGAGGGCCTGGAGGTGATCACCCCGGCGTTCAAGCCCTACGTGCTGCCGATCGCCATCGTGGTGCTGGCCGCGCTGTTCCTGATCCAGAAGCACGGCACCGCCAGCGTCGGCAAGCTGTTCGGCCCGGTGATGATGCTGTGGTTCGGCTCGCTGGCGGCGCTGGGCCTGCACGGCGTGGCGGGCAATCCGGCGGTGCTGGCGGCGCTGAACCCGGCCTGGGGGCTGCAGTTCCTGCTGCACCACCAGGCGGTGGGCTTTCTGGCGCTGGGCTCGGTGGTGCTGGCGCTGACCGGCGCCGAGGCGCTGTACGCCGACATGGGCCACTTCGGCGCCAAGCCGATCCGCCTGGCGTGGTTCTGCTTCGTGCTGCCGGCGCTGCTGCTGAACTACTTCGGCCAGGGCGCCGAGATTCTGTCCAACCCGGAAGCGCGCGCCAACCCGTTCTTCCACCTGGCGCCGCAGTGGGCGCTGCTGCCGCTGGTGGTGCTGTCCACCTTCGCCACGGTGATCGCCTCGCAGGCGGTGATTTCCGGCGTGTTCTCGCTCACCCGCCAGGCGGTGCAGCTGGGCTTCCTGCCGCGCATGGAGATCACCCATACCTCCGATCATGAAATCGGCCAGATCTACATCCCGCTGATCAACTGGGGGCTGCTGGTGGCGGTGATCGCCGTGGTGGTGATGTTCCAGAGCTCCAGCGCGCTGGCCGGCGCCTACGGCATCGCGGTGACCGGCACCATGGTGATCACCTCCATCCTCGCCTGCTCGGTGGCGCTGCGCGGCTGGCACTGGCCGGCGTGGCTGGTGGCGCCGCTGCTGGCGGCGCTGCTGATCATCGACGTGCCGCTGTTTGCGGCCAACGTGGTGAAGATCCTGGCCGGCGGCTGGCTGCCGCTCACCATCGGCGTGGCGGCGTTCATGCTGATGAGCACCTGGAAACAGGGCCGCAAGCTGCTGATGGAACGCCTGAACGAGATGGCCATTCCGCTGGAAGGCTTCATCGAGAACATGGAAACCTACTCGCCGGACCGGGTGCAGGGCACCGCGGTGTTCCTCACCAGCACCACCAACGGCGTACCGCACGCGCTGCTGCACAACCTGAAGCACAACAAGGTGCTGCACGAGCGCGTGGTGCTGATGACCATTCGCAGCGAGGAAGTGCCGTATGTGGAGCAGGCGCAGCGCATCCGCATCGAGCGGCTGTCCAACAGCTTCTGGCGCGTGCTGGCCGCCTACGGCTTCAAGGAAACGCCGAACGTGCAGGAAATCCTCGACCTGTGCGAGCAGCAGCAGCTGCACTTCGAGCTGATGGACACCTCGTTCTTCCTGTCGCGCGAGACGCTGATCCAGACCGAGCGCGAAGGCATGGCGCCGTGGCGCGAGAAGCTGTTCGTGTGGATGAGCAAGAACGCGCTGCGCGCCACCGACTTCTTCCAGATTCCGTCCAACCGCGTGGTGGAGATGGGGGCGCAGGTCGAGCTGTAAGCCGGGTCTTGCGGCCAACGTTGGCCGCATGCTGCAGCGACAAGGGCAAGCCGAATGGCTTGCCCTTGCTGTTTCCGGCGCCCGATGGCCAGGCCGGCGCTCAGTTCTCCGGCAGCGCCCGTCCGATGCCGGCCGACAGCCGCGCCCAGTCGAAGTACGGGCCGGGGTCGGTCTTGCGCCCCGGCGCGATGTGCTCGTGGCCGGTAATCGCCACCACGCCGCAGTTGCGCTGCAGCAGTGCCGCCAGCGCGCTCAGCGTGCGGTACTGCGCGTGGCTGAACGCTTCGAAATCGCAGCCTTCCAGCTCGATGCCCAGCGAGAAGTCATTGCAGCGCTCGCGACCGCGCCAGTGCGAGGCACCGGCATGCCAGGCGCGGCGGCTGGTGGGCACGAACTGCAGCAGGCTGCCGTCGCGGCGGATGAAGAAATGGCAGGACACCCGCAGGCTGGCGATGCTGGCGTAATAGGGGTGCTCGTCCGGGTCCAGCGTGTTGCTGAACAGCTGCGGCACGCCGTCGCCGCCGTACTGATAGGGCGGCAGGCTGATGTTGTGCAGCACCAGCAGCGGCGTGGCCGGCGCGGCGCCCAGCTCGGGATAGGCGTCGCAGTTGGGCGATGGCAGCTGTTGCGCCTGCGGTACCCAGCCGTCGGCGTCCAGCGTCAGCGCCAGCGGGCTGTCGTCGCGCCGCCAGGCCAGCGCCAGCAACGGCAGGCCGTCCGGCGCGGCGAACGTGCGCACCAGCTCGAAACCGGCCTTGTGATAGCAGCGCCGGGCGGCATGGTTGGCCGCGGCGGTCATCACCGTGGCGTGGCGCGCCGGTGCCAGCGCAGCGGTGAGCAGCCGCCCGGCCCAGCCCTCGCCCAGCCGCGACGGCAGCACCAGCGTGCGCTCGATGTCGATGCCGTCGTCGGCCAGCGCACTGGCCAGCAGCAGGCCGCACAGCGTGCCGGCCTCGTCGTAGGCGGCCAGCAGCTGGCGCGTGTCGGCGGCGATGGCGGCGGCGTCCGGCCACAGCCGCGGCAGCGGGTAGCCATCCAGCCAGGACACCTCCAGCGCATGGGCGGCATCGTGCAGCGCCAGCGCGGCGGCCAGGTTGGCCGCATCGCGCGGCAGCGGGCAGACGTGGAAGGGAACGGTCATCGCGGCATTCCGTCTCAACAGGCAAACGCGCACTTTACCGCAACCGCCCGCCACACGGCAGACGCCGGAAGTTGAGCGCCGTCATAGGCAGGCAACACGGGCGGCGCGATACTGCGGCCAACCTTTATCGCAGGAGACTGCCATGCTCAAGCTCGATGCCCTGTCCGCCGCCGCACCGTCGTTCGATGCGCCACTGGAAATGCTGAACGCCTGTCACGACAAGGTGCGCCACTTCTGCCAGCAGCTGGACGCGCTGCCGGCCTACATCGCCGCCCACGGCAACAGCGCCGCGCTGGGCAACAGCATCGCCGGCATCGTGCGCTACTTCGAGGTGGCCGGCCCGGCGCACCACCAGGACGAAGAAGACGAACTGTTCCCGCTGATCCTGGCGCGCCAGCCGGACGCGGCGCCGAAGATCGAGCAGCTGCTGGGCGAGCACGGCTACCTGCATGCGCGCTGGAACGCCATCCGCGACGACCTCAACGCCTACGCCGCCGGCACGCTGGCCACGCTCAACGCCGGCGAGATCCACGAGTTCACCCGCCTGTACCGCGAGCACGCCGCGCGCGAGGAAGCCTGGCTGTTTCCCACTGCCAGCGCGCTGATCAGCGAGGCGGAGCTGCACGCCGCCGGCCAGCGCATGGCGGCGCGGCGTACCGCGCCGCGCTGAAGCGCCGCCGTCCGCTACGCCGGCGGCATGGCGTGCTAGTGTAAGAAGGTCGCCATTCCTCCCGCGGCCGGCGCCGCCCGGCCCGCTGCCAGCATGCACAATTCGGCCCTTTCCAACGACCAGTTCGCCGCCATCCTGGCGGCGCTGCCCGACCCGGTGTTCATCCTCACCCGCAGCGGCCGCTACGCCGCGGTGTTCGGCGGCGCCGACCTGCGCTACTACCACGACGGCAGCGGCCTGGTCGGCCTGTCGATCGGCGATGTGCTGACCCGGGAAAAAACCGACTTTTTCCTCGGCGAAATCGCCAGCGCGCTGCACGGCGGCGGCCTGCACATCGTGGAATACACCCTGGCCGGCAGCGATGTGAAAGGGCTGAAGGCGGAAGGCCCCAGCCAGCCGATCTGGTTCGAAGGCCGGGTGCAGCGGCTGGCGTTCCAGGTGGCGGGCGAGGACGCGGTGCTGTGGGTGGCCAGCAATATCACCCCGCGCCACGAGCTGGAAACCCGGCTGCGCGCGCAGAGCGAGACCGACCCGCTGACCGGGCTGGCCAACCGCCGCAAGCTGCTGGCCGCGATGCAGCAGCACTTCGCGCTGTTCAGCCGCTACCGCACGCCCAGCGCCATCCTGGCGTTCGACATCGACCACCTGAAACACATCAACGACCGCCACGGCCACCTGATGGGCGACCAGGTCATCATCGCGCTGGCCGGCGTGTGCCGCGCCGAGCTGCGCGGCAACGACGTGCCGGCGCGCTTCGGCGGCGACGAGTTCGTCGCCCTGCTGCCGCAGACCGGGCTGCCCAGCGCCACCGTCATCGCCCAGCGCCTGCGCCAGCAGGCACTGCACGCCTTTGCCGCGCTGGGCATCGGCGACGCAGCTGCTACCATCAGTATCGGGATCAGCGAATTTGCCGCCGACGATGCCAGCTGCGAGAGCGCGCTGGAACGTGCCGACAACGCGCTGTACCGCGCCAAGGCGCAGGGACGCAACCAGGTGGTGTCCTGAGCGCCGCTGGCGGCCACACCCGCCCACCGGAGGCACCATGCGTCCCTTCTGCTTGCCCTTGCTGGGCCTGCTGCTGCCCAGCCTGCCGGCGCTGGCCCAGCCGCAGAGCGAAAACCTGCTGCAGAGCCTGCCGCCCGGCTACAAGATCGACTACCAGCTGCAGCAGGACAGCCTGCTGATGACCGAGATGGTGCCGGCGGCACAGTCGGCGCAGCACTGGGACGAGATGCTCACCACCCAGGTGTTCCACGGCCTGAAGGTGGCCACCCCGCAGGCGTTCCGCGACATCATGGTCAAGCAATGGGATTTCGCCTGCCCCGGCAGCGCCTACGACGTGGTGGCCGACGGCCGCGAGAACGGCTACCCGTATGCGCTGTGGTTCCTCGCCTGCCCCAACAACCCGGCCACCGGCCAGCCGGAAAACACCTGGTTCAAGACCATCCAGGGCCACGACAGCTTCTACGTGATCCAGAAGGCCTTCAAGTTCTCGCCCAGCAAGGCGCAGCTGCTGCCGTGGCTGCACTACCTGCGCAGCGTGCAGCTGTGCGACAGCCGGCTGCCGGCCAGCCGCTGCCCGCCCAGCACCAACTAGCCGCCAGCACCAGGCGCCGGCCAATAAAAAAGCTCCCCGCGGGGAGCTTTTTTACTGCGGCGCGGCCGCTCAGGCGGTGAGTTGCAGCAGCTCGGCAAACGCCTTGTCGAACAGCGCCAGGCCATCCTGCTGCAACTGCTCGCCGATGGCGTCGAAATCCACGCCGGCGGCCTGCGCTGCGGCCAACGTTGCCGCGGCGGCCTCTACCTGCTGCGTCAGGGTGGCGGCGGCGTGGCCGTGGTCGCGGAACAGCGCCAGGGTGGCATCCGGCACGGTGTTGACGGTTTCATCGCCGATCAGACTTTCCACGTACAGCACGTCGGAATAGGCCTTGTTCTTGGTGCCGGTGGACGCCCACAGCAGGAACTGCGGCCGGGCGCCGGCGGCTTTCAGCGCAGCGAATTCGCTGCCGTGGAAGCGGGCCAGGTAGCGCTGGTAGGCGACGCGCGACAGCGCCACCGCCACCTTGCCCTGCAGCTCGGCCGGCAGCTGCGCATCCAGCAGGCTGTCCACCCGCGACAGGAAGAAGCTGGCCACCGCCTTGATGTGGCCCAGCGGCTGGCCGGCGGCATGGCGCGCACTCAGGCCGGCGATGTAGGCATCCCACACCGCGGCCACCTGCGGCAGCGAGAACAGCAGGGTGATGTTGACGTTGATGCCCTCGGCGGTGAGCTGGCGGAAGGCGGCGATGCCCTCGGCAGTGGCCGGGATCTTGATCATGGCATTGGGGCGGTCGATCGCCGCCCACAGCCGGCGCGCGGCGGCCAGGGTGCCGGCTTCGTCGCGCGACAGCGCCGGCGACACTTCCAGCGACACGTAGCCATCGTCGCCGCCGCTGGCGCGGTACTGCGCCAGGTTGAGGTCGCAGGCGGCCTGGATGTCGGCGAGCACCAGCGTCTCGTAGCGCTGCTCGGCGCTGAGCGCGGCATTGCTCTTCAGCTGCGCCAGTTCGTCGCGGTAGCGCGGGTCGCTGCTGATCGCCTTGTGGAAAATGGCCGGGTTGGAGGTAACGCCGGCGATGCCGTCTTCCTGCAGCAGGCGGGCCAGCTCGCCGGAAGCCAGCAGTTCACGGGACAGGTTGTCCAGCCAGATGCGCTGGCCGAACGGGCGGATGGCTTGCAGTCGGTTCATGTGTGCTACTCGAAAAGGGCTGGAAAACGGGGAATATCGTCGGGTGATGCTAACCCGATGCCGGCGTGAAGCAAAGCCACTACAGCGCCGCAGGCGGCAAACAGAACCGTTTGCGGCAGCGGCGGCCAGCCCCGGCACGGTCAGTCGACGAAATCGAACACCAGCGCCGCCGCCAGCAGCGGCTGCACCATGGCGACGAACTGCTGGTGCGCCGGGTGCGTGAGATAAGCGTCGCGCTCGGCCACGCCGGCAAACTGCAGCAGCCAGCCGTGGCTAAAGCCCTGCGCCAGCCCTTCCGGGCTGCAGTCCGGGCCGTGGCGGAAGTCGGCGACCACCCCGGTGGCCGGCACCAGCGCGGCGAAGTCGGCCTGCACCGCGGCGATGGCGGCGGCGTCGAGATGATCGTGAAAGCGGAACAACACAATGTGGTGCAGCATGGCGGGCCTCCGGTAACGGCGACAGAAAGACAAAAGGTTGGCCGCAGCCAACCTTGGGGGACTTGCCAGCGGCTCAGGCCACCTGCTCCGGGCTGAACAGCACGCTGAACTCGCTGCCCTGCTCCGGCTCGCTGCGGACTTCCAGCTTGCCATGATGCCGCATCAATACATGCTTGACGATGGCGAGGCCGAGGCCGGTGCCGCCGTTGCTGCGCGAGCGGCCGCGGTCGACGCGGTAGAAGCGCTCGGTGAGGCGCGGCAGGTGCTCCGGCGGAATGCCGATGCCGGTGTCGGTCACCGAAAACGCCGCGCGGCCGTCGTCCAGTTCGCGCCAGCGCAGGGTGATGCTGCCGCCTTCCGGCGTGTAGCGCACCGCGTTGGACACCAGGTTGCCGAACGCCGAGTGCAGCTCCTGCTGGTTGCCCAGCAGGTTGTGCCCGCTGTCGCGCTGCAACGCGATGTGGTGCCGCCCCTGCGACAGCCCCTCGGCCTCCACCAGCAGCGTGTCCAGCATGGCACCCATGTCCACCGTGTCCGGCGCCACGCCGTGCGGGCTGTTCTCGATGCGCGACAGCGTCAGCAGGTCTTCCACCAGGCTCTGCATGCGCCGCGACTGCTCCAGCATCATCGACAGGAACTGGCGCAGGGTGGCGTCGTCCACCGCCGGCATGTCGGACAGCGTTTCCAGGAAGCCGCCCACCACGGTGAGCGGCGTGCGCAGCTCGTGCGACACGTTGGCGACGAAGTCGCGGTGCACGGTCTGCACCCGTTCCAGCTGGGTGATGTCGCGGGTCAGCAGCAGCTTGCGCTTGATGTCGAACGGCACCAGCTGGATCGACAGCACCAGCTCCGGGCCATTGCCGGCATTGCGCAGGATCAACGGCTGGCTGTAGCGCTGCTCGGCCATGTAGTCGTGGAATTCCGGCTCGCGCACCAGGTTCAGGATCTGGCTGCCGACATCCTTGCGGCGGTCCAGCCCCAGGTGGTCCACCGCCATCGGGTTGATCCACTCGATGCGGTCGTACTCGTCCAGCACCACCACGCCGTCCGGCATCGCCTCGCTGGCGTTGATGAAACGGTCCAGCACGATGGCCAGCCGGCGCTTGCTCTGCTTCTGCCGCCGCGCCTGGCGGTACAGCGCCATGAACACGGTGTTCCACGGCCCGAAGCCGTCCGGCACCCGCCGCGGCGCCGGGCGCTCCAGCCAGCGCAGCAGCTGCCCCAGGTGATAAAGGTGAAAGCCCAGCCAGGTCACCAGCAGGCCCAGCATCAGCGCCAGCCCGGTCAGTTCGCCCCACACCAGCCCGCAGATCAGCGAGATGACGGCGATGACCGCCAGGGTCACCAGCCGTACGACAAGGAATTCGGCCAAGGCTTACCCCTGCGCCGAGAAACGGTAGCCGGTGCCGCGCACGGTCTGGATCAGGCCGTCGTGCCCGGTGCCCTCCAGTGCGCTGCGCAGGCGGCGGATGTGCACGTCCACGGTGCGTTCTTCCACGAACACGTGATCGCCCCACACCTGGTCCAGCAGCTGGGTGCGCGAGTGCACGCGCTCGGCGTGGGTCATGAAGAAATGCAGCAGGCGGAACTCGGTGGGGCCGAGGTCGATGGTGTCGCCGTTGCCCTGCACGCGGTGGGTCACCGGGTCCAGCCGCAGGCCCTTCACCTCCACCGCGTCGTCGGTCATCTGCGGCGCGCGGCGGCGCAGCACCGCCTTGATGCGCGCCAGCAGCTCGCGCGGCGAGAACGGCTTGGTGATGTAGTCGTCGGCGCCGGCATCCAGCCCCTGCACCTTGTCCTGCTCGTCGGAGCGGGCGGTGAGCATGATGATGGGGATCTGGCGCGTGCGTTCGTCGGCGCGCAACTTGCGCGCGATCTCCACGCCGGAGGCGCCCGGCAGCATCCAGTCCAGCAGCACCAGATCCGGCAGCGCGTTCTTGACCAGCGTCAGCGCCACCTCCGCGGTGCTGGCGCGCAGCACGTGGTGCCCGGCCTGAACCAGGTTGAAAGCAATCAGTTCCTGAATCGCCGGCTCGTCTTCGACAAGCAGAATATTGGCTGGCATGCGCGTAAATCCTCCCGGTAGCAATTATGGCAAGGATAGAAAGCAGCCGTTACAGAAATATGACACTTCACCTTGTGGCGGCGCGGCGGCCGGGCCTGGCGTGGCGGCGGACAAAAAAAATGGCCTGTCCGGTAAGGGACAGGCCAGAAGAGGTCAGCTGCCGGCGCGTGGCGCCAACAACCATAAAGACCAGGGACAAAGAGATCACCAGAACAGTTCAAAGATGCTCAGGGACATGAGCACCCTCACAACAGATCCAGAAGTCGAAGCACTCGGGCGCGGACCCTACTGCTTCAACACGAGGCGAATTTTACGGAGGATAATCGCCCCTGGTAATAGTGAATCGAAGGTTTTTCGGCCGCTTCACTTTGTATACAATCTATTTTCGCTACCCTGGCTTTGGAATCGAAAAAATGGACAAGTTCGACCGCAAAATCCTTGCTGCGCTGCACGAAAACGGCCGTCTGAGCTTTGCGGAACTTGCCCGCCGGGTGAACCTTTCCGCGCCGGCAGTCGCCGATCGGGTGGAAAAACTGGAACGAAGCGGCGTAATCAGCGGTTATCGCGCAATCATCAACCCCGACAAGCTGGGCTACCCGATCCAGTGCCTGGTGGAGCTGACGGTGAAAAACCTGGAGTACTACGGCGTGGTGGAGACGCTGAAAGGCATGCCGGAAATCACCGCCTGCGACTCCATCACCGGCAGCAGCGGGCTGATGATACGCGTGGCGGTGGACACCATGAGCACGCTGCAGGCGGTGATCGCGCGCCTGATGCAGTACGGCGATACCAAGACCTCGATGGTAATCGACCAGCCGGTGCCGCCGCGCATGCCGGCGCTGCGCGACGACGACTAGGTAATCGCGCCACTACAGCCACCGCCCCGGTTGCTGCCGGGGGCTTGCGCCACGTTGTAGTCGAATTACAAGGCGTGTCGCCGCCACTGCGGCCCGCCCTGCCGGCATCAACCATGACGCCGGCACGCCCCGGCAGCCACGGCATGGCACTGCGCCAAGCCGTCAGCTGGCAGCTGGCAGCCGCGGCCCCCACCCGGCCGGATCGTGCGGCCAACCTTGCCCGCCGCCTCGCGCGCAAAAAAATGCCTGCCCTTTGCGGGGCAGGCGAGCGGGTCTATGCACAATAGAAGCAACAGAAGAACTAAAGAGCGAGGCGGCCGTCTCCACACGGCCACCGGTAAGAAACCCTCGCTGCTGGCACGCACCGGCAGCACGGCCTTACTTGGCCGCGGCCCAGGCCTGGGCGGTATCCAGCATGCGGTTGGAGAAGCCCCATTCATTGTCGTACCAGGACAGCACCTTCACCTGACGGCTATCGATCACGCGGGTCAGCGTGGAGTCGAACACGCTGGACGCCGGGTTGTGCATGAAATCGATGGACACCAGCGGCAGGGTGTTCACCGCCAGCACGCCCTTGAGCGCACCGTTGGCCGCAGCGGTGACGATCTCGTTCACCTCGGCCACGCTGGTATCACGCGCGGCGGTAAAGGTGAGATCCACCAGCGACACGTTGGCAGTCGGCACGCGCACGGCGAAGCCGTCCAGCTTGCCTTTCAGCTCCGGCAGCACCAGGCCCACCGCGGCGGCGGCGCCGGTCTTGGTCGGAATCATCGACAGCGCGGCGGAACGGGCGCGGCGCAGATCGCTGTGTTCGGTATCCAGCAGCACCTGGTCATTGGTGTAGGAATGCACGGTGGTCATCAGGCCATGCACCACGCCCAGGGTGTCATTCAGCGGCTTCACCAGCGGCGCCAGACAGTTGGTGGTGCACGAGGCGTTGGAGACGATGCTCATGCCGCCGCGCAGGGTGTTGTCGTTCACGCCGAACACGATGGTGGCGTCGGCGTCGTCTGCCGGCGCGGAGATCAGCACCTTCTTGGCACCGGCTTGCAGATGCAGCCCGGCCTTGTCGCGCTTGGTGAAGATGCCGGTACATTCCAGCACGATGTCCACGCCCATCTCGCCCCACGGCAGCTCGGCCGGGTTGCGTACCGACAGCAGCTGGATCGGCTTGCCGTTCACCACCAGCTTGTCGCCTTCCAGCGCCACGCTGCCGGGGAACGGGCCGTGGATGGAGTCGAACTTGGTGAGGTGTTCGTGCAGTTCCGGGTTGCCCAGATCGTTGATGGCAACGATTTCAATGCCCTTGTCGGCAAAACGTTCCTGCCAGGCGCGCAATACCATGCGACCGATGCGGCCGTACCCGTTGATGGCCAGTTTCAGTGCCATGTGTCTCTCCTTGTTTGCGGGTGATCTCTGCGTGCCTGCTGCACGCCAGCTGTGCATCCATCGTTGTCCCATTCCCGCTTGTACTCAATGGTTTTCATGATTGTAGTGTGCGCACTACCAACACTTTTCACCGTAGCAAAGCGCCGTGCTGGTGCAGGGGGAATTTGTTGCTTGTCTGGTATCGATACCAGAGCGTTCGTCATACCGATCTGGCAAAGGCGTACCCGCCCGTAGCCCGCGACGCGGAGGCGACAGTCTTGTAGCTTGGGTTGAGCGCAGCGAAGCCCAACGTTTACCGCGTTGCCTTGTTGGTGTTGTCGGGTGTGGAATCCGCTGCGCGGATGGTGCTTGAAGTCGCCGGTTCCGCCCGGCGTACGGGATAGGGGGCGTACCGCCGCCCCCTATCGACCCCGCTCGCCCCCGCGGTCCGCGAAACCCCGGTAAAAACGGCCGCCGCAAGGCGCGGCCGAACTCGTCCTTCGCTAACGGCTCAAGACTCAAACATGCGGCCGCTTAACACCTTGCGGCAACCATTTTTTGCCGGCGCGTCCCAAGGGGGCAGTCTGGTGGCACACAACGTTGGCCGCATGTTGTGGGCGTGGGTTGATGCGGCCAACGTTTTTGCTCCATTTCTTGTAGGGCGGGTTGAACCAGCGGTTCATACCCGCGCAAGCCACCAACGTCGCGCGGGTATGGCCTGCGGCCAACCCGCCCTACGGCAGACTCCCTCCCGACAATTACCCCCACAAAACAAACAGCAGAACCAAACCGACTTGCCCCAACCCCGTTGGCGCGAGCCGGGCAAAACGGGGCGCCCCAGGTTTTAAGACGCCGCTTTGTTTGAGCCGCGCGACGTTAGCGCGCGGCGAGTTCGGCGGCGCCTGGGGCGTGCCGTTTGGCACGGGGTTTCGAGCAGCCGCCGGGGAGCCGGGGATTGTTAAGGGGGCCGCGGTGGCCCCCTTAACCTGTCCGCCGGGCGGAACCGGCATCAAAATTATCATCCGCGCAGCGGATTCCACATCAGACACACCACCAAGCCATCCCGGTAAATGTTGGGCTTCGCTACGCTCAACCCAACCTACGCGCTACGCGGCCCAAGCCAACACCCCACCCAACTCAACAAACAGCCGAACCAAATCGACTTGCCCCCAATCCCGTTGGCGCGAGCCGTGCAAAATGGTGCGCCCCAGGTTTTAAGACGCCGATTTGTCTGAGTCCCGAGCCGTTAGCGAGGGACGAGTTCGGCGGCGCCTGGGGCGTGCCTTTTTGCACGGGGTTTCGAGTAGCCCCGGGGAGCCGGGGATTGTTAAGGGGGCCGCGGTGGCCCCCTTAACCTGTCCGCCGGGCGGAACCGGCATCAAAACCATCATCCGCGCAGCGGATACAAAACCAGATAACGCGGTAAACGTTGGGCTTCGCTACGCAGGGCCCAAGCAACACACTTCCACCCTACCCGCCCATGCAGCCAAACGTTGGCCGCACGCCACCACATAAAAAAGCGGCGGCAGGCATGACTGCCTTGCCGCCGCCAGCCCCGCCGGGTGGCGGGCTTGGGAGGAAATGCTTGCCGATCAGGCCTGCAGCAGCCGCGCGGTCAGCGCCACATCGCCTTCCACCACCACATGCAGCAGGTTGCCCGGCAGCGTCATCACGCCGCTGGCGCCCAGCGCCTTCAGCTGCGCCTCGTCGATGCGGCCGCTGTCGGCCAGCTCCAGCCGCAGCCGGCTGCCGGCTACCACCGATACGCCGCGCAGGTTGCCTTCGCCGCCCAGCGCCGCCAGCCACTGCTGACGGTCGCCGCTGCCGCCGGCACTACCGCCGACACCCTGCAGCAGCGCATCGCGGATCTGGTCGGCCACCAGCTCGGCTTCCGGCCCCAGTACCACCTGCACGCTGCCGGCGGCCGGCTTGATCAGCCCGCGCGAGCCCAGCGCCTTCAGCGCCGCCTCGTCCACCTTGCCGTTGTCCACCACCTGCAGACGCAGGCGGGTGGTGCAGGCATCCACGTTCTTGAGGTTGGCCGCACCGCCCAGTGCGCTGATGAAGCCACCGGCACGGCCGCCGATGCTGCCGGCAGCCGCTGCCGGCGCTGCGCCGGCTACGGCTTCTTCACGGCCCAGGGTCATCAGGTTGAATTTCCTGATGAAGAAGCTGAACAGGCCGTAGTACACCGCGAAGTAGGCAATGCCCACCGGCACCAGCAGCAGCGGTTTCTGCGCAATGCCGAAGTTCAGCACGTAGTCGAACAGGCCGGCGGAGAAGCCGAAGCCCAGGTGCACGCCCAGCGCATGCATCAGCGCCATGGAGATGCCGGTGAGCACGGCGTGGATGGCGTACAGCGCCGGCGCCAGGAACATGAAGGCGAATTCCACCGGCTCGGTAACGCCGGTCAGCGCGGCGGTAAGCGCCATCGACAGCAGCACCCCCCCCACCGCGGCCTTGTTTTCCGGGCGTGCGGCGCGGTACATCGCCAGGCAGGCAGCCGGCAGGCCGAACATCATCACCGGGAAGAAGCCGGACATGAACATCCCGGCGCTCTGGTCGCCGGCAAAGAAGCGGGTGAGGTCACCGTGCACCAGCTTGCCGGCAGTGTCGGTGAAGTCACCCAGCTGGAACCAGGCGAAGGTGTTGATGATGTGGTGCAGGCCGGTGACGATCAGCACGCGGTTGAGCACGCCGTAGATGAACAGGCCGAACTCGCCGGCGCCGATGATCCAGTGCCCCACCGCGTCGATGCCCTGCTGCACCGGCGGCCACACATAGCCCAGCACCACGCCGGCCAGCAGCATGGCAAAGCCGGTGGCGATGGGTACGAAGCGGCGGCCACCGAAGAACGCCAGGTAGGACGGCAGCGCGATGTCCTTGTAGCGGTTGTACAAGAGGCCGGCGCTGATGCCGGCGGTAATGCCGGCCAGCACGCCCATATTGATCTTGGCGTCGATCACTTTCAGCACCGAGGTCAGCACCAGGTAGCCGATGGCGCCGGCCAGGCCGGAAGCGCCGTTGTTGTCCTTGGCGAACCCCACCGCCACGCCGATGGCGAACAGCAGTGCCAGGTTGCCGAAGATGGCATCCCCCGCCTGTGCCATTACCGCGATGCCCAGCAGATCGGGCTGCCCCAGCCGCAGCAGCAGACCGGCCACCGGCAGCACGGCGATCGGCAGCATCAGGGCGCGGCCCAGCTGCTGGATGCCGGCAAACTTGCTAGATGTAGTCACTTGTTTCTCCCTCATCTCACTCTCTGTGTGTGGGCCGGCAGCCGTGACTGCCTACCCGTGTTGCCCAGCCGTGCCGGCTAATCAGCTACGGCTGGGTTCTGCTTACGATCTGCAGCGCGGCGGCGATATCGCGGAGGCACCGTCTTGTTGCGCCCAGGCGCTGCAGATCGTGAAGGTTCTCACTGCGCCGCAACGTTGGCCGCAGTGGCCAGCAAGGCGCGCACTTCGGCGGCGGAGCGCTGCGCCTGCAGCGTCAGCGCCAGCTCCTGGCAGGCGGCGGCATCCAGCTGCCGTACGCGGTCCTTGATCTCCGGCACCAGCGTCGGGCTGACCGACAGCTCGGTCACGCCCAGGCCCACCAGCGCGGCAGTCGCCAGCGGGTCGGAAGCCAGCGCGCCGCACACGCCCACCCAGCGGCCGTGCTGGCGGGCGCCGTGCAC
The DNA here is from genome assembly GCF_042648525.1 of Vogesella facilis. Taxonomy (NCBI): domain Bacteria; kingdom Pseudomonadati; phylum Pseudomonadota; class Betaproteobacteria; order Neisseriales; family Chromobacteriaceae; genus Vogesella; species Vogesella facilis. Next base: position 219,067 of record NZ_JBHRXN010000010.1, on the reverse strand, counting down.
GGTGAGGCCGATCAGGCGCAGCACCGCCGGGTGCAGCGCATCCTGGCGCGCGGCCAGCGCCGGGTGGCAGCGGTCCATCGCCAGCGTGTACTGGGTAAGGTCATTAGTGCCGATGGAGAGGAAATCGGCATGCTCGGCCAGCTGGGCGGCCAGCAGCGCCGCCGACGGCACCTCGATCATCACCCCCAGCTGCGGCCGCTCGCTCAGCCCCAGCTGCGCGGCCAGCACCTCGATGCGCTGGCGCACCAGCAGCAGGTCGGCCACGTCGGTCACCATCGGCAGCAGGATGCGCAAGCGCGACAGCGGCTTGAGCTGCAGCAGCGCGGTGAGCTGCGCGTCCAGCACTTCCGGCATTGCCAGGCTGGTGCGAATGCCGCGCAGGCCCAGCGCAGGGTTGTCCTCGGCCGGCAGCGGCAGGTAGGGCACGTCCTTGTCGCCGCCGGCATCCAGGGTGCGGATGATGGCCGGGCGGTCTTCCAGCGCATCCAGCACCGCCTGGCAGGCGGCGCGCTGCTCCTCGCTGCTCGGCGCGTCGCTGCGTTCGGTAAACAGGAATTCGGTACGCAGCAGGCCCACGCCGTCGGCGCCGTGCAGCACCGCATCGCGGGTTTCGGCGGCGTTCACCACATTGGCTGCCACTTCGATGTGCACGCCGTCGCGGGTGAGCGCACGGCCGGCGGACTGCTCGCGCAGCGCCTGGCGGCGCGCTTCGTGCCCGGCGATCTGCTGCCGCGCCAGCGCAAGGTTGGCCGCATCCGGCTGCGCATCCAGCCAGCCTTCGCCGGCATCCAGCACCGCCTCGGCGCCGGCCGGCAGCTGCAACGCCGCCGGGCCACAGGCCACCAGCGCCGGAATGCCCAGCGCACGCGCCAGGATGGCCACGTGATTGGTGGCGCCGCCACGGGCCAGCACCAGGCCGGCCACCTGCGCACGCGGCAGGCGGGTGAGTTGCGACGGGGTCAGGTCGTCGGCCACCACGATGGCCTGCGCCGGCAGCTGCAGCGCGCTGTTGTCGCTGCCCAGCAGCACATCCAGCACGCGGCGCTCCAGGTCTTTCAGATCGGCCACGCGCTCGGCCAGCAAGGCATTGCCGAGGCTCAGCAGCACCTCGCTCTGCACGCGGATGGCGCTGCGGTAGGCGTGGGCGGCGCTGCGGCCGTCGACGATGAAACGCTCCGCCGCCAGCATCAGCTCCGGGTCGTCCAGCAGTGCCAGGTGGGCGCCGAAGATCTCGCCTTCGGCACGGGCGCCACGCTGGCCGGCCAGGGCGATATCGGCCTCGATGTCGCGGCGCACCTGCGCCAGCGCACCATGCAGTGCGGTGAGTTCCGCCTCCACGCCGGCGCCGCGTTCCGGCACCGCGCGGTCCTGCTCGGCCAGCAGCAGCAGGGTGCCCACTGCCAGCCCCGGCGCGGCACAGACGCCGCCCAGCTTGCCGTCGCTGCGTGCGGCCAACGTGGTTGCAGGCACCGCGGCGGCGGCATGGCCGGCTTCGCTGCGGGTCTGCAGTGCGGCCAGCATGGCGGCCAGTGCGGCTTCGGCATCGGCGCCGCTGGCATGCACGCTGACCGTGTCGCCCTCGCCCACGCCCAGGCCCATGATGGCCACTACGCTGCGCGCGCTGGCATGTTTGCCGCCAAAGCCGATTTCGATACGGGAGGTGAAGCGGCGCGCGGTGTGCTGCAGCAGTGCCGCCGGGCGCGCATGCAGGCCGCCTTCGTGTGCCACCAGCGCCTGGCCGTGGTGGCTGACGCCGCCGGCTACGCTGTCGCCTTCCGCCGCCGTGCCGCTGGCGCTGATATCCAGCAGCGCGCTGCTGCCGGCCTGCACCATGCCGCTGGCCGCGGCGCCCAGCTGCATGTCGTCGCTGTTGGTCACTACCAGCACGGTGATCAGCGACGGCGCGCGCTGCGCCACACTGTCGATGTCGATATCCACCAGCGGCTGGCCGCAGCTGACGCGGTCGCCGGCCTGGACGCGCGGGGCAAAGCCCTGCCCGCCCAGCTGCACGGTGTCGATGCCGATGTGCAGCAGCAGCTCGGCACCGTTGGCCGCACGCAGCGCCACCGCGTGGCCGGTGGACGACAGCTGGCTGATGACGCCGTCACAGGGCGCCAGCAGGGTGGAGGACAGCGGCTCGATGGCCAGGCCCTGGCCCATCATGCCGCCGGCGAATACCGGGTCCGGCACCTGGCTCAGCGGCAGCACCTTGCCGCTGAGCGGCGCGCGCAGGGTTACGGTTGCAGTCATGTGACACCTTTCTCTGTCGGGCACCTCGAAAAACTCCCGCTTTCGTCGCGACACTGCGTTGCTCACGAAAAATTTCGCCTTACATATCAAACATATGCTGCGTCGAAATTTTTCGTTCGCGCCTTGTCTCGCTTAGAAATCCGGGTTTTCGAGGCGCCCTGTGCTGTTTTTTGCGCGTACGGCGTCCCCCGCCGTGCGCGCAGCATGCGTTGTGTCGCCGCGGTGGGCCGCGGTCGAGGTATCTGTTGTATTGGGGTACTGCGTTCGGGTGCGCCTGACGGTTTACAGTGTCAGGGTCACCTTGTTCAGGTGCCGCGGCTCATCCGGGTTCAGCCCGCGCGCCTCGGACAGCCGTGCCGCCATCAGGTAGAAGCTCTGGATCGCCAGCAGCGGGTCCAGCGCCTCGTCACCGGCCAGCGCCAGCGTCAGGTCGCGGCTGGCGACATCGGCCGGTGCCGCCAGCAGCACGCGGGCGCCACGGCCGCGCATCTCGTCGGCCAGCGCGATCAGGCCGGCCTGCTCCGGGCCGCGCGGGGCGAAGATCAGCAGCGGGTAGCCTTCGTCGATCAGCGCCATCGGGCCGTGCTTGATCTCGGCACCGGAGAACGCCTCCGCCTGGATGGCGCAGGTCTCCTTGAATTTCAGCGCCGCTTCCAGCGCCACGGCAAAGCCCAGGCCACGGCCCACCACCATGATGCGTTCGGCGTTCTGCAGTACCTCGATGGCCGGCGACCAGTCCTGGCGGGTGGCCTCCTGCAGTGCCTGCGGCAGGGCTTCCAGCGCCGCCAGCAGGGCTTCGTCACGCTGCCAGTGCGCCACCAGGCGGGCAACGGCGGACAGCGAGGCGATGTAGCTCTTGGTGGCAGCCACGCTCTTTTCGCTGCCGGCGCACAGCGGCAGCGACCACTCGCAGGCGGCGGCCAGCGGCGAGTCCGGCTGGTTCACCAGCGCCACGGTGCGGGCGCCGGCTTTGGACAGCGCTGCCATGGTGTCCACCAGGTCCGGGCTGCGGCCGGACTGCGACAGCGCCACCGCCAGCTGGCCACGCACCGCCAGCGGCGCGTGGTGCAGGGTGATCAGCGACATCGGCAGCGATACCACCGGGGTGCCGGTGCGCTGCATCGCCAGGTAGGCGAAATAGTTGGCCGCATGGTCCGAGCTGCCACGGGCCACGGTCAGCGCCAGCTGCGGCTGTGCCTTGGCCAGTTCGCGCCCCAGCAGCGCCAGCCCTTCGTCGGCATACATGTGTTGGGCGGCTACCGCCTCGGCGGCAAACAGGGCTTCATCAAGCATCAGGCTCAAGGCACTCTCCTTCTACGTACACGTGTTGCACAAACAGGTCTTTATCCATCACCACCACGTCGCCCCAGGCGCCGGTTTCCAGGCGGCCGCGGTCGGCCACGCCCAGGTAATCGGCCGGGTACAGCGACAGCCGGTTGCTGGCCTGCGCCAGCGGCAGGCCGATCTGCACCAGGTTGCGCAGCGCCTGATCCATGGTCAGGGTGCTGCCGGCCAGGGTGCCGTCCGCCAGGCGTACGCCCCCCATGCACTTGGTCACGGTGTGGGAGCCGAGCTTGTATTCGCCGTCCGGCATGCCGGCGGCGGCGGTGGAATCGGTCACGCAGTAGAGGCGCGGAATGGCGCGCAGCGCGGCGTGCATGGCGCCCGGATGCACATGCAGCAGGTCGGGAATCAGCTCGGCGTATTCGGCGTGCGCCAGCGCGGCGCCCACCATGCCCGGCTCGCGGTGGTGCAGCGCGGTCATGGCGTTGAACAGGTGGGTGAAGCCGCTGGCGCCTTCCTGCAGCGCAGCCACGCCTTCCTCATAACTGCCCAGGGTGTGGCCCAGCTGCACGCGGATGCCGTCCGCGCTCAGGCGGCGGATCACCGCGTGGTGGCCGGCGATCTCCGGCGCCAGCGTCAGCACTTTCAGCGGCGCCAGGCTGCGGTAGTAGTCGATCTCGTCCATCACCGCGGCCACGGCGTCGTCCGGTTGCGCGCCAAGCTTGCCGGGGTTGATGTAGGGGCCTTCCAGGTGCACGCCCAGGATGCGGGCGCTGCCGGCGGCGCGCTGTTGCGCCACCTTGCCCAGCGCCGTCAGCACATGTACCAGCTCGGCGCGCGGCGCGGTCATGGTGGTGGCCAGCAGCGAGGTGGTGCCGAAGCGGGCGTGGGTACGCGCCACATGGCCCGCCGCATCGCCGGCTTCCATGATGTCCACCCCGCCGCCACCGTGTACGTGCAGGTCGATGAAACCGGGCAGCAGGTAGCGTGCCGGCTCGCCCGCGCCGGCCAGGCGGCCGTCGATGGCGGCGATGCGGCCGTTGTCGTCCAGATGCAGCTCGCCATCCAGCCAGCCGGCGGTGGTCAGCATGCGTCCCTGCAGTACCCGTGTTTTCATCGTCTCAGCTCTGCCACAAAGTCGTAGTAATCGTTGCGACACCAGGTGTCGGTCAGTTCTATCGCCACGTTGTCGGCGGTGTAGCCGATACGTGTCATCAACAACATCGCCTCGCCCTGCTTGATGCCGGCGCTGGCGGCAATATCCGGCCCGGCGTTCACCGCGCGGATGTGCTGCAGCGCGCGCACCACCGGGTGGCCGGCAGCATCCAGAAAGGCATACAGCGAGCTGCCCACCGCCTGCGGGTCCGGCAGGTAGGCCAGCGGCAGCGTGCTCTGCTCGATGGCCATTACCACACCGTCCGCCAGCCGCTGGCGCTTGAGCCGCACCACCTGCGCGGTGGGCGACAGCCCCAGCTTGATCACCTCGTCGTGCGTCGGCGTGCCGATGCTGCGCTCCAGCCATACCGACGACGGTTCGAACCCCTTCTGCTTCAGCATCTCGGTGAAGCTGGTCAGCCGTGACAGCGGTTGCTCCAGCCGCGGGGTGATGAAGGTGCCGGAGCCATGCCGGCGGCGAATCAGCCCCTGCTCCAGCAGCACATCCAGCGCCTTGCGGGCGGTGACGCGCGAGATGCCCAGCTCGTCGGAGAAAGTGCGCTCCGACGGCAGCGCCTCGTCAGCCTGCCACCAGCCGGCATTGATGGCGTCGGCCAGCTTGCGGGCGAACTGCAGGTACAGCGGCGTGCTCTGCGTCTCGTCCGGCTTCAGTGCCTGCCAGCGTTCATCCATGGCGAAATCCTCAAGTGGTCTTGGAAAGGCATCAGTGTACGTGCTGCCTGGCTACCGTCCCAGCCGCTGTGTTGCCGCAAAATTAATACCACTACCCAACCACGTCAATACCAGTTGTAGACCAGTTGTCACGATTGGCAACGCTGCAATGCAGCATTGGCGGTGCAAATTCGCGCCGGAAAATGCCGAGCCGCGCCAGTGCTGGCGCTGCGGGGAGATTAGGGAACGGAGCAACTGGTATTAAGCAGGTATCAAAAATGCAACACAGGGGGAGGGAGGGGTGTGCTTGCGGCCAACGTTGGCCGTATCGGGTTTTGTATCCGCTACGCGGATGATGCTTGAAGTCGCCGGTTCCGCCCGGCGCTCCCCGTGGGGCAATCTGGCGCCTCACAACGTTGGCCGCATGCGTTGAACCTTGCGGTACGGCCAACTTATCAAGCCTTGGAGCCGAACCGGCTCGCCCCAATCCCGTTGGCGCGAGCCGGGCAAAACGGTGCGCCCCAGGTGTTAAGCCGCCGCATGTCGGAGTCCCGAGCCGTTAGCGAGGGACGAGTTCGGCGGCGCCTGGGGCGTGCCGTTTTGCCCGGGGTTTCGAGCAGCCGTCGGGTCGCCTTTTCTTTGGGTACTGTCTTTTGGCGAAGCAAAAGAAAGTACCCCGCCCGCCGGGCGGAACCGGCGACTTCAAACAGCATCCGCGCAGCGGATACAAAACTACCCGCCAAACCACGCGGTAAACGCTGGGCTTCGCTACGCGCAACCCAACCTACATGCGAAGTTGGCCGCTACCTGCCGTAGGGGGAAAGCCCCACAGAGGCGTTCCGCCGTGTTCCGCCGTGTTCCGCCAGCATGCGGCCAACCTTGAGTGGCGGAGAACGGCGGAACGCCCGGTTGCAGCGGGCTTCCAGCCTGTGCTGCCACGCAGCTACCCAGCCTAGCGCAGGCAATAAAAAACCGCCCAGCCGGGCGGTTCGACACAGCAAACCTAGACCACCGCGCTAGCGCGGCGCCTTGTTCCAGCCGATCAGCAGCACCCCGCCCAGGATGATGGTCATCGACAGCAGTTCGGCCGCGCCGATGTGCTCGTGCAGCAGCCCCACCCCCAGCAGCACGGCGATCACCGGGTTGACGTAGGCATAGCTGGTGGCGGCGGCGGCGCTGACGTGCTGCAGCAGGAACATATAGGCGGTGTAGGCGATCAGCGAGCCGAAGACCGCCAGGTACAGCATGGCCAGCCAGCCGTGCCAGCCGGGCATCGCCGTCAGCTGCTCGCCGCTGGCGAGGCTGCCCAGCAGCAGCGCGCCGCCGCCGGTGAGCATCATCATGGCGCTGGACATCAGCCCCTTGGGCTGGGTGAGGTGGCGGCTCCAGGCCGAGCCCAGCGCCCAGCCGGCGGAGGCGAACAGCAGCGCGGCGGCGCCGGCCGGCGAGGCCTGCAGATTGCTGCCCATGTTCAGCACCACGATGCCGGTAATGCCCAGCAGCACGCCGGCCAGATCCATGCGCCGCGGCTTGTGGCCGAACAGGCGCGCGAACAGGATGGCGAACAGCGGCACGGTGGCTACCACCAGCGCCGCCACACCGGACGACACTTCCTTCTGCGCCAGGGTGACGAAGCCGTTGCCGATGGCTGGCATCAGGATGCCGAGGATGGCGGCGCCTTTCAGCTCCGCCAGCGTGGGGTTGGCCGCACCGCGCCAGCGCAGGTAGCCGTACATCAGCGAGCCGGCCAGCACGAAGCGCACGCCGGCCATCAGGAACGGCGGCCAGGCGGCGACGCCGATGCTGATGGCGAAGTAGGTGGAGCCCCAGATCAGGTACAGGGCGAGGAAGGCGGCAGCGAGTTTGAGCTGGTGGCGGCTAAGGGTCATGTCATGAATACCGGGCGGGGGCCTGTGCGACGCCACGATAACGTCCGGCAGGCCCGAGAGCAGCACAATGCCGCTGGCGTGGCCGGCGCACAAGGGGCAAACGCTGAAAACGCTGTTCTGCCGCCGGCCATACCCATGCCGGCCGCGTGGCAAATGTCGGTCAGGCTTCCTATGCTGGAAACGCTGCCTGCCACACGAGCGCCCCAGGCCATTGCCATGACCGATTCCCGACCGCCCCTTTCCGCGGATGCCCACTGGTTGCATTCGCTGCTGCAGCATCTGCCCGACCCGGTATGGCTGAAAAACCCGGACGGGGTCTACCTGTATTGCAACCGCGCCTTCGAGCAGCTGTTCGGCGCCGAGGCCAGCGCCATTGTCGGCCGCCGCGACCGCGATTTTGTCGATGCCGAGCTGGCGGATTTTTTCCGCGCCCGCGACCTGCTGGCGGTGCACCTGAACACCGCGCTGAGCAACGAGGAATGGGTAACCTTTCCGCACAACGGCCACCGCGCGCTGCTGCACGTGATCAAGACGCCGCTGCACAATGGCAGCGCGCTGGTGGGGGTGCTGGGCATCGGCCGCGACATCACCCGCCTGCACCAGGTCACCGAGCGGCTGGCGCAGCAGGAGCGCACGCTACGCTACGTGATGCAGGCCACCGGCGAAGGGGTGTGGGACTGGGACACGCGCAGCGGCATGCTGCTGCACAACAGCCGCTGGAGCGAGATCACCGGCATCGCCCGCGACCAGGAGCAGCACCCGCTGGCCGACTTCGTCGCCCAGGTGCACGAGGACGACCAGCTGGCGGTCAACAGCCTGATCGCCCGCTGCCTGCGCGGCGAGGCGCCGTACTACAGCGAGCACCGTATCTACCGCAGCGATGGCCGCATCATCTGGGTGCAGGACCGCGGCAATGTGGTGGAGTGGGACGAGCACGGCCTGCCCACGCGCATGGTGGGCAGCATCAGCGACATCACCGTGCGCAAGCAGGCGGAGCAGGCGCTGCGCGCCAGCGAGGCGCGCTTTCGCGCCATCTTCGAAAACGTGGACGCGCTGGCGATACAGGGCTACGCGCCGGACGGCACCGTGCTGTACTGGAACCGCGCCTCCAGCCGGCTCTACGGCTACGACGCGCAGGAGGCGATCGGCCGCTCGCTGTACGAGCTGATCATCCCGCCGCCGGCACGCGAGGCGGTGCGGCAGGAGGTGCACTGGATGTTCGCGCAGCAGCAGGGGGCGCCGGCGGCGCACCTGCAGCTGCAGCACAAGGACGGCCACCTGGTGGACGTGCATTCCAGCCATACCGTGGTGAATACCGGCGACCGGCTGATGCTGTTCTGCCTGGACATCGACCTGGGCGCGCAGGTGCGCGCGGAAAGCGCGCGCCAGGAAAGCGAGCAGCGCTACCGCGCGCTGTTCGCCGCCTCCGCCGACGGCGTGCTGGTGGTGTGCGGCCAACAGATCGTGGATGCCAACCCGGCGGCGGCGCGGCTGTTCGCCTGCGAAGTGGGCGACCTGCTGGGGCTGTCGCCGTGCATGCTGTCGCCGCCGACGCAGCCGGATGGCCGCGACGCCGCCATCCTGATCGAGCACTATCTGCCGCAGACGCAGCAGCAGCACCTGCTGCAATGCGAATGGCGCTTCCGCCGCCCGGACGGCAGCCTGTTCGACGCCGACCTGCAGCTGGCGGCGGTGATCCTGGGTGGCATCAGCCACGTACTGGTGTCCTGTCGCGACGTGACCCAGAAAAAGAAGGATACGCAGCTGATCTGGCAGCAGGCCAACTTCGATCAGCTCACCGGCCTGCCCAACCGCCACATGCTGCAGAACCGGCTGGAGCAGGAGATCGCCCGCAGCCAGCGCGACGGCCTGCAGCTGGCGCTGCTGCTGCTGGACCTCGACCACTTCAAGGAGGTGAACGACACCCTGGGCCACCGCGCCGGCGACGAGCTGCTGCAGTTGGCCGCACAGCGGCTGCAGACCTGCGTGCGCCACATCGATACCGTGGCGCGGCTGGGCGGCGACGAGTTCACCGTCATCGTCAGCACGCTGGAGCACGCGCAGCAGGCCGGCGAGATGGCCGAGCGCATCCTGCAGGCACTGGGCGCGCCCTACCACCTGGGCGACGACATCGCCTACCTGTCGGCCAGCATCGGCATCACCATCTGCCCGGACGACAGCAGCGAGCTGGAAACACTGCTGAAGAACGCCGACCAGGCGATGTACGCCGCCAAGGGCCAGGGGCGCAACCGCAGCTGTTTCTTCACGCCGTCGATGCAGCTGGCGGCGCAGACGCGGGTGCGGCTGGGCAAGGACCTGCGCCAGGCGCTGGCCAGCGGGCAGTTCCGCCTGCACTACCAGCCGATCCTGGCGCTGCACAGCGGCCGCATCGCCGGCGCCGAGGCGCTGCTGCGCTGGCAGCATCCGCAGCGCGGCTGGATCAGCCCGGCCGAGTTCATCCCGCTGGCGGAAGACAGCGGCCTGATCGTGGAGCTGGGCAGCTGGGTGTTTGCCGAGGTGTGCCGCCAGCTGCAGCAGTGGCGGCAGCTGCGGCCGCAGCTGCACATCAGCGTCAATGTGTCGCCGATCCAGTTCTTTGCCGACAACGCCAATCTGCTGCAATGGCCGGCACTGCTGGCCGAGCACGGTCTGCCCGGCGACAGCGTGGTGCTGGAGATCACCGAGCGGCTGCTGCTGGACAACCGCGACCAGGTCAGCACCCAGCTGCACGCGCTGCGCCAGTGCGGCATCCGCGTGTCGCTGGACGATTTCGGCACCGGCTACTCCTCGCTGTCCTACCTGAAGAAGTTCGCCATCGACTACCTGAAGATCGACCAGTCCTTCGTGCGCCACCTGGAAACCGACGGCAGCGACCGCGCGCTGTGCGAGGCCATCATCGCCATGGCGCACCGGCTGGACATGCGCGTGGTGGCGGAAGGCATCGAACTGGCCGCGCACCGTGACTGGCTGTGCACCGCCGGCTGCGACTTCGGCCAGGGCTTCCTGTTTGCCCGCGCGCTGCCGGCCGCGGAGTTCGAGGCGCTGCTGCAGCAGAGCCAGCCGTTCTAGGCGCCGCCCGCGCTTTCCCCACCCCCATCCTGCCCGCCCACGGCGGCCGGCCCGCACCCGCTGGCCGGCCGCTTTTGTATCCGCTTTGTGTCGAACCGGAAACAATCTGACAGTGTTTTTACGGCACTCGACACACTAGGCTACACACGGCAACAGCGCAGACACATGGCGCTACATTGGCGACACATGGGAAGGAGCGACAGATGAGCATCAACGGTCTGATTTCGGCAGGCAGCACCATCGGCAGCGGCCTGCGCCAGGTTGGCAGCGGTGTGAGCCAGGTGGTATCCGGCAGTACCGAGGCGCTGGGCGGCGCCACCACCGTCGGCGTGGGCGTGGTGCGCGCGGCGGCGGAAACCGCCGATCTGGCCACCCTGGGCGTGGCCGGGCTGGCCGGCGTGGCGGGCCTGAAGGCGATCGGCAGCCTGATCGACACCGTGGCCTGAGGTCGCGGCCAAGCTTGCGGCGCGGGCGGCTACAATCCGGGTATCCGTCCAGCCCGCCGCAAGGAGCTGCCATGAGCATCTGTGTCCTGTTTCCCACCGCCAGCGAGGCGGTCCTGTTCCAGCGCGACGGCGTCGACACCGTCATCAGCGGCGTCGGCCTCACCGCCACCGCCTACAGCACGCTGAAAACCATCCAGCAACGGCGCCCGTCGCTGTTGATCCTGGCCGGCATCGCCGGCATGTACCCGCATGCCGATCTGGCGATCGGCGACGTGGTGCTGGTGGCGTCCGAGGTCGAGGCCGACCTCGGCTTCTTCACTCCGGAAGGCTTCACCCACCTGGCGCACCTGCCGCTGGACATGGACTTCGTGCGCCGCCACACCCTGCCCTGCCACCACCTGCCGGCGGCGGCGCCGTTCCCGCTGGCGCGCAGCGCGTCGCTGAATGCCGCGCTGGCGCCGTTTATCGACAGCCGCGGCGTGGACATCGAGAACATGGAAGGCGCGGCGTTTTTCCACGTCTGCCGCGAGGAAGGCGTGCCGTTCCTGCAGCTGCGCGCCATTTCCAACGTGGTCAAACCTGGCCATGACGACTGGGACATGGCCGGCGCGGTGCAGGCGCTGACCGCCGGGCTGCACCGGCTGCTGGACAGCCTGGCCGAGCCGGCCAGCCAGCCGCCGCTTATGCCGGGTGGTTTCGTGCCCTAGATCAAAGTAAGCGCGCGCAGCCAGCCATAGCATGATGTTGACACGTACACGTTAGCAACCCAGCCAAGGAGTCATCATGTTTCCGGAATTCCGCGATCTGATCAGCAAGCTCAAAACCGACGACGCCCACTTTGCCCGCCTGTTCGAGCGCCACAACGAACTGGACCAGCAGATCAAGAACATGGAGGCGCGCATCGAGGCGGCGTCGCCGGTCGAGATCGAGAACCTGAAGAAAGAAAAGCTGAAGCTCAAGGACGAGCTGTACCTGATCCTGAAAGCCGCCACCGTCTAAGGCGGCCGCGGCAGCAAAAAACCCGCCAGGCGTGCCCGCTGGCGGGTTTTTGCATGCTGGCGCCGCGGCGCTAGGCCAGCGCAGCCAGCAGCTGCGCGCAGTCCGGGTCGTCGGCCAGCGCCCGGCCGATGCGGTTGAAGGCTGCCGCCGCCTTGTCCGGGTACTTGGCAAACGGCGTCAGCCCGTCATGCGGCCAACCTGCGGCCGCCAGCACCTGGTTGCGGAACGCCATGCCGGCCGGCCCGCCGCCGGCCATGCCCAGCAGGCGCTGCTCGATCAGCGCGTGCGGAAACGGGGTCTTGCGCAGCGTCAGGAAGTGGCCGGATTCGACTGTGTCGTAGTGCATGCTCTGCTGTCCCCGAAACAATGCCGCCGATAACTGTAGCGGTTTATGTCAGTTTGGCGACAATTTGCCGCCCGTTGATATCTTGAAGTCATAACTTGCAGATGACTTAATCATTTACAAGCTGACAATAGCTTATAGTTTATAGAACCGCCGGCCGCGCACAGGCCATTCCGCCGGCACTTCCACACAGATTATTGGGAATGAGCGCTCGTGAGTGAGTTGAACGAAAAAACCACTGTCCTGATCGTCGATGACTCGTTGACCATCCGCCAGTCGCTGCGCGCCATGCTGGGCAATGTGGACATTACCCGTTCTGAGGTGTGCGCCAACGCCGCCGACGCCCTCAGCCGGCTGAAAAACCGCCAGTTCGACGTGGTGTTGTGCGATTACCACCTCGGCGAAGGCATGAACGGCCAGGAGATCCTGGAGCAGCTGCGCTCCTCCGGCTCGTTTCCGCTGACCTCGGTGTGGATCATGATCACCGGCGAACGCAGCTACGAGCGGGTGGTGGCCGCCGCCGAGGTCGCCCCGGACGACTACATCCTCAAGCCGTTCTCCAGCCAGATGCTGCTGGACCGCATGGAGCTGGCGTTCAACCGCAAGTTCTTCCTGCGCCCGGCGCACGAGGCGCTGATGAGCGGCCGCGAGAAGGAGGCCGTCGAGCTGCTGCAGGAGCTGCTGCCCAAGGCCGACACCATGGTGAAGAAGCTGGACGTGCTGCGGCTGCTGGCGGAAACCCATTTGGCGCAGGAACAGTACGACGCCGCCGCCAAGCGCTACGGCGAGATCATGCAGCTGCGCGTGATCCCGTGGGCCAAGATGGGCATGGCGCGCATCCTGCACGCGCAGGACAAGCCGGAGGAAAGCTCGGCGCTGCTGCAGGAAATCATCGAGGAAGCGCCGCACTACACCGATGCCTACGACACGCTGGCGCACAACCTGGCGCGCTGCGGCCAGTTCGCCGAATCGCTGGCGGTGCTGGAAAAGGCGGTATCGCTGTCGCCGCGCAACTTCCGCCGCCTGTGCCTGGCTGGCGAAAGCGCGCTGAACGCCGGCGACCCGGCCAAGGCGGCGCAATTCCTGGAAAAGGCGGTACAGGTTGGCCGCAACAACAGCGGCTTCGGCCCGGACGTGCTGGTGGACCTGCTGCAGGCGCACAGCGAGGCCGGCAATACCGACAAGATGGACCAGGTGGCCAACCAGCTGTCGAACATGTTCAAGAACGGCCAGGACGCCTTCCTGCCGCACGTCTGCCGCGCCCTCAGCCTGCTCGGGCGCCAGGCCTATGCCGAGGCGCAGGAATCGCTGCGCCAGGCCGCCGCGCTGCTGGGCGAAGGCCGCCTGGCGTGGCGCAGCGGCGTGCGCTTCCTGGAGGCGGTGGCGCGGCTGCCACCGGAGTTGGAAGGCTATAGCGGCGCGGCGTGGATACACCAGCTGGCGATGCGCTTCGTGCGCACCCACCAGGACGTGGAACAGCTGTCGGCGATGACGCGCAAGCGCGAGGCACTGGCGCAGACCATCCACGACGCCTACGCCAAGCTGCAGGTCACCAACGACGAGGCGGTGGCGCTGACCAAGGACAAGAACAAGGCCGCCGCCGCGCAGCTGCTGTACGACACCGCGCGCGAAACGCTCAACGAGCGTCTGGGCATGAACGCCTGTGCGCTGCTGCTGCAGCAGGGCGACGCCGAAAGCGTGGCGCGGGTACACGAAATCATGGGTTGGCTGCCGCTGGAGCACGAACGGGTGCAAGGCTTCCAGCGCACCCTGGACAAGCTGCACAAGGCCAGCAGCGCCGCCGAAATCGCCGAGGAATAGCGGCGAGCCGCGACTTTTCCGCGCCGTGGCTGTCCAAACCCGCAAGTGTGCGGCCAACGTTGGCCGCAGCACCTGCGCTCGGCTGGCACCCGCCAACGGTCATGGAAGGAGCGATCATGCGACTGCCCTGGTTGTTACTGTTACTCAGCGGCCTGGCGTCGGCCGCCACCCCGTTGCCCGATCTCGAAGGCTGGCAGGATTATCAGGCCGGCCGCTGGCAGCAGGCGCGCGACCGCTTCCAGCGCGCCGCCGCCGATGGCAACCGCGTGGCGGCCTTCAACCTGGCCATCATGCACTGGCGCGGCGAATCGGTGCCGGTGAACCGCGACAAGGCGCTACGCTGGCTGCGGGTGGCGGCGGACAAGCAGCTGCCGCACGCGCAGTACGCGCTGGGCCTGCTGTACGAGAACGGCGACGGCGTGCCACGCTCGCAGCCCAAGGCCACGCACTGGTTCATGCGCGCGGCGCTGCAGGGCTACCGCGTGGCACAGCTGGACCTGGGCACCCAGTACTACCTGGGCCGCGGCGTGAAGCAGGACCTGCGCATGGCGGCGTACTGGTACCAGCAGGCCGCCGAGCAGGGCGATGCCGGCGCGCAGTACCTGATCGCCAGCATGTACGAGCATGGTGACGGCGTGAGCCAGGACCTGGAAAGCGCCATCCGCTGGTATGCGCGCGCCGGGGTGCAGGGCGATGTCGCCGCCAGCCTGAAGGCGATCGCGCTGGCACGCCGGGTCAGCCCGGCGCAATAAAACCGTTGCTGCTCAATTACTTGCCAAACCGTGACACCGACAGCCGTCACGAAACTAGCGGCAGCGCCGTTTTGCGCCCGCGGCTGTGGATAAACTTATCCACAGCCTGGCGCCCAAGGTTGGCCGCAGCCTGAGCGGCCAGAAAAAAAGGCCGCCCGTGGGCGGCCTTGCTGCTGCGGCGGCGGCTTAGCCCGCCAGCGCGGCGGCCAGCTTGCGGCGATGCGCGGCCAGCTGCGGCGGCAGGCGGTCGGCCAGCTTGGCGAACCAGTCGTCGTGCGCCGCCAGCTCCTGCTGCCAGGCCTGCGCGTCCAGCGCCATCAGCTGCGCGAAGTGCTCGGCGCTGAAGCCGTCCAGCCCGGCCCAGTTCAGATGCTGGTATTCCGGCACCCAGCCCAGCGCGTTGCGCTGTGCCTCGGCCTGGCCCTGCACGCGGCCCACCATCCACTCCAGCACGCGCATATTGTCGCCGAAGCCCGGCCACAGGAAGTTGCCGTCCTTGTCGGTGCGGAACCAGTTGACGCAGAAGATGCGCGGCAGATGTGCCACCTTGCCGGCCATCTGCAGCCAGTGGTTGAAGTAGTCGCCCATGTGGTAGCCGCAGAACGGCAACATGGCGAACGGGTCGCGGCGGGTAACGCCCTGCGCGCCAAAGGCGGCGGCGGTGGTTTCCGAGCCCATGGTGGCGGCCAGGTAGACGCCTTCTTCCCAGCTGGCGGCTTCGAACACCAGCGGCACGGTGCTGGAGCGGCGGCCGCCGAAGATGAAGGCCGAGATCGGCACGCCGGCCGGGTCGTTCCACGCCGCGTCCAGCGACGGACACTGCTTGGCGGACACGGTGAAGCGCGCATTGGGGTGCGCCGCCTTGCGGCCGGTTGCTTTGCCGATTTCCGGCGTCCAGTCATTGCCCTGCCAGTCGATCAGGTGCGCCGGCGCCTGCTTGCTCATGCCTTCCCACCACACGTCGCCGTCGTCGGTCAGCGCCACGTTGGTGAAGATCACATCCTCGCGCAGCATGGCCATGGCGTTGGGGTTGGATTTCTCCGAGGTGCCCGGCGCCACGCCGAAGTAGCCGTTTTCCGGGTTGATGGCGTACAGCTTGCCGTCGGCGCCCGGCTTGATCCAGGCGATGTCGTCGCCGACGGTGGTGACTTTCCAGCCGCCGTAGCTCGCCGGCGGAATCAGCATGGCGAAGTTGGTCTTGCCGCAGGCGCTGGGGAAGGCGGCGGCGACGTAGGATTTCTCGCCCTGCGGGTTTTCCACCCCCAGGATCAGCATGTGCTCGGCCAGCCAGCCCTGGTCGCGGCCCATGGTGGAGGCGATGCGCAGCGCGAAGCACTTCTTGCCCAACAGCGCGTTGCCGCCGTAGCCGGAGCCGTAGGACCAGATCTCGCGGCTTTCTGGGAAGTGCACGATGTACTTGGTGTCCGGGTTGCACGGCCACGGCTTGTCGGCCTCGCCGGCGGCCAACGGTGCGCCCACGGAATGCACGCAGGGCACAAAGTCGCCGTCGCTACCCAGCACTTCGTACACATTGCGGCCCATGCGGGTCATGATGCGCATCGACGCCACCACGTACGGCGAGTCGGTGATCTCGATGCCGACGTGGGCGATCGGGCTGCCCAGCGGCCCCATGCTGAACGGAATCACGTACATGGTGCGGCCGGCCATGCAGCCGTCGAACAGGCCGTTCAGCGTGGCGCGCATCTCTTCCGGCGCCTGCCAGTTGTTGTTGGGGCCGGCATCTTCGCGTTTTTCGCTGCAGACGAAGGTGCGGTCTTCCACCCGCGCCACGTCGGACGGGTCGGAGAAGGCGGCGTAGGAGTTGCGGCGTTTTTCCGGGTTCAGCGCCTTGAGGGTGCCGGCGGCCACCATCTGCGCCAGCAGCTGCTGGTTTTCGGCGTCGGAGCCATCCACCCAGTGAATGGCGGCCGGCTTGGTGAGGGCGGCGACTTCGGCCACCCAGGCGATCAGTTGCGGGTGCTGGACGTAGGAAGGTACTTGCAAGGACATGTTTACCTCTGCGATTGAATGGCAGAGCAACCGACAAAACCCGCCTGGCTGACGGCGGCCAGGTCAGGTCTGGTAGGTCGCCCTGGTAGGGGTGCGGCATTATCGCCGACATGTAGTCGCACAGGTTCAGGCCCGACCGAAATATGCCGCGGCACGACGCTTTTTATGCATAGCGCACGGCTTTTTGTTGCGCAAAGCGCGCAATTGCGCGGCCTTTTGCCGCTCGCCGGTAGTATACAAACTACTTTATTGCGAAAAACGCCGCCGTCCCGCGGATGTTGGCCGCAAAAAAGCCCGGCCACGGCCGGGCTGTGCAGCAATGGGCCGCCTCAGCTGGCCAGTTCCGCCTCTTCGTCCGGGTCCAGCTCCTCGCCGAGGAAACCGCCGCTCTGGTGCGCCCACAGCCGCGCGTACAGCCCGCCGCGCGCCAGCAGGCTGGCGTGGTCGCCCTCTTCCACCACCCGGCCCTTGTCCAGCACGATCAGCCGGTCCATGGCGGCGATGGTGGACAGCCGGTGGGCGATCGCCACCACGGTCTTGCCTTCCATCAGCCGGTACAGGCTGCCCTGGATCGCCGCTTCCACCTCGGAATCCAGCGCGCTGGTGGCCTCGTCCAGCAGCAGGATGGGCGCGTCCTTCAGCATCACCCGCGCGATGGCCACGCGCTGGCGCTGGCCGCCGGACAGCTTCACCCCGCGTTCGCCGACATGCGCGTCGTAGCCGCGGCGGTGGTGCGGGTCGGTCAGCTCTTGGATGAACTCGTGCGCCTCGGCCTTCTGCGCCGCGGCCACCATGTCCGCCTCGCTGGCATCCGGGCGACCGTACAGCAGGTTGTCGCGCACCGAGCGGTGCAGCAGCGAGGTGTCCTGCGTCACCATGCCCACCTGCGCGCGCAGGCTGTCCTGCGTCACTTCACGCACGTCCTGGCCGTCGATCAGGATGCGCCCCGCCTCCACATCGTAGAAGCGCAGCAGCAGGTTAACGATGGTGGACTTGCCGGCGCCGCTGCGGCCCACCAGGCCGATCTTCTCGCCGGGGCGGATGGTGAGGTTGAGATGCTCCACCACCGGCCGGCTGCCGCCGTAGGCGAAGCTGACATTGTCGAAGCGGATCTCGCCGCGGCCAACCTTCAGCGGTACGGCGCCGGCAGCATCGGTGATGGCGATCGGCCGCGCCAGGGTGTTGATGCCGTCCTGTACCGTGCCGATGTGCTCGAACAGGCTGGACATCTCCCACATGATCCAGTGCGAGATGCCGTTCAGCCGCAGCGCCATGGCGGTGGCCGCCGCCACCGCGCCGATGCCCACCTCGCCGCGGCTCCACAGCCACAGCGTGGCGCCGGCGGTGCTGGCGATCAGCCCCATGCTGAGGATGTGGTTGACGATCTCGAAGCCGCTGACCAGCCGCATCTGGCGGTAGGCGGTGGCCATGAATTCGCGCATCGCGCTGCGGGCGAAGCCGGCCTCGTGCGCGCTGTGCGAGAACAGCTTCACGGTGGCGATATTGGTATAGGCGTCGGTGACGCGGCCGGTCATCAGGCTGCGCGCATCGGCCTGCGCCTTGGCGGCCTTGCCCAGCCGCGGCACGAAGAAGCGCAGCGTCAGCACGTACAGCGCCAGCCAGGCCACGAACGGCCACAGCAGCAGGCGGTCGAAACTGCCGGCCACCGCCACCATGGTGACGAAGTAGATCATCACGAACACCAGGATGTCGGTGACGATCATCACCGTGTCGCGCACCGCCAGCGCGGTCTGCATCACCTTGGCCGACACGCGGCCGGCGAATTCGTCCTGGTAGAAGCTCATGCTCTGGCCCAGCAGGTGGCGGTGGTAGTGCCAGCGCAGGCGCATCGGGAGGTTGCCGGCCAGGCCCTGGTACTTGCACAGCGCCTGCAGCGCGATCAGCAGCGGGCTGGCCAGCAGGATGCCGCCCAGCAGCAGCAGATTGTGCTTTTCTTTGCTCCACAGCTCGCCCGGCGCCACGTGGCTGAGCCAGTCGACGATGGAGCCGAGCATGGAGAACAGCAGCGCCTCGAAGGCGCCGATGCCGGCGGTGCACAGCGTCATCGCCAGGATCAGGCCGCGCAGGCCGTCGGTGGCGGCCCACACGAAAGACAGCAGGCCGGCCGGCGGCTGCGCCGGCGGGGTATCGGGGTAGGGATCGATACGACGTTCGAACCACGAGAACATAAAGAACACTCCTATGCCGCGGCGGGATCGCCAGCGCGGGCAGGTTATCGGGGTAGCGAAAATAACATTGGCATCAATGACTTGCAACGCGCCCCGGCCTATCGGCCAGTACCGCGCCGGCGCCACGCTGCGGCATGGTGCCGACAGCGCGCACACGCCGGCCCACTCTGAATTTTACTGCGGCCAACGTGTTCTGCCGCCTGGGTTATGCTGCACACAGTGTTTTCATCCGGACGTCATCATGAGCCATACGCTGCTGTCCCTCCCCGCCGCCCGCGCGCTGCATCTGGCCGCGCAAGGCATGCTGGCCACGCCGCGGCGCAAGGCGGCCAAGGCCGACGTGCTGGCCGCCATCCGCCGCATGGCGCTGCTGCAGATCGACACCATCAGCGTGGTGGCGCGCAGCCCCTACCTGGTGCTGTTCAGCCGCCTGGGCGCCTACGACCCGGCCTGGCTGGACGAGCTGCTGGCCGAGGGCGCGCTGTTTGAATACTGGGCGCACGAGGCCTGCTTCGTGCCGCGCGAGGACTACCGCCTGCTGCGCCACCGCATGCTGAACCCGGCGGCGATGGGCTGGAAGTTCTCGGTGGAGTGGATGAAGAAGCACCAGGCCGACATCGAGCAGCTCATCGGCCACATCCGCGACAACGGCCCGGTGCGCTCGCGCGATTTCGAGCGCCGCAGCGGCAAGGGCAATGGCTGGTGGGACTGGAAGCCAGAAAAGCGCCACCTGGAGGTGCTGTTCACCAGCGGCCGGCTGATGGTGCGCGAGCGGCAGAACTTCCAGCGCGTGTACGACATCGCCGAGCGCGTATTGCCGGAGTGGGACGACGCGCAGCACCTGCCCGGCGACGACGAGGCGCGGCTGGACATGATCCGCGCCAGCTGCCGCGCGCTGGGGCTGGTGAAAGCCGGCTGGGTGGCCGACTACTACCGGCTGCGCCGCGGCAACGACAGCGCCAGCCTGCACGCGCTGGCCGATGCCGGCGAGCTGCTGCCGGTGCGGGTGGACGGGCTGAAGGGCGATTTCTTCGTGCACCACAGCCTGCAAGCGCAGCTGACGTTGGCCGCAGACGAGCAACTCGCCGCCAGCGCCTGCAGCGTGCTGTCGCCGTTCGACCCCATCGTGTGGGACCGCAAGCGCGCCAGCGAGCTATGGGGCTTCGACTACCGCATCGAGTGCTACACCCCGGCGCCCAAACGCCAGTACGGCTACTTCGTGCTGCCGCTGCTGCTGCGCGGCCGGCTCGTGGGGCGGCTGGACGCCAAGGCGCACCGCGCACAGGGCGTGTTCGAGGTGAAGGCGCTGTACCTGGAGCCAGGCGTGCGGCTGAGCCAGCGCCTGCGCGACGACACCCTCAAGGCGCTGCAGCGCGTGGCCGACTGGCACGGCACGCCGCAGCTGCGTTTTGGCCAGCTGCCGGCCGGCTGGTAAGCCTGCGGCCAACGTTGGCCGCAGGCATCACCCCAGCCGGCGCTGCTGGCGCAGGGTGTGGATGCCGGTAAGGATGATGGCGCCCCAGATCGGGCCATAGGTCAGCAGGCTGCCGGCGGTGACCGGCTCGCCCAGCACGGCGATGGCCAGCACGAACAGCAGCGCCGGTTCCACGTAGCCGAGCAGGCCCCACAGCCCCATCGGCAGCAGGTGGCTGGCGGCGATATTGCACAGCAGCGCCACCGAGCTGACCAGCCCCAGCCCCGGCAGCAGCAGCCAGTACTTCACCTCGTGCAGCACCAGCCAGCCGGACGGCTCCTGCCAGGCCAGCAGCAGGATGGCCAGCGGCAGCAGCACCACCATCTCCAGCGCGAAGCCGCATACCGCGTCCAGCCCGGTCAGGCGCCGCAGCACGAAATACGGCGGATAGCCCAGCACCACCAGCAGCGTCGGCCACGCCAGGCCGCGGGTGAGCCAGATCTCGTGCAGCACGCCCAGCAGCGCCAGCGCCACCGCGATGGCCTGCAGCCGGTACAGCTTTTCACCGTACAGCAGGCGGCCCACCAGCACCATCACCAGCGGCGCCAGGAAATAGCCCAGCGACACCGCCACCACCTGGCCGTGGAACGGCGCCCACAGGAACAGCCACAGCTGCACCCCCATCAGCGCCGCCATCAGCGGCACCAGCAACAGCAGCCTGGGTTCGCGCAAGCGGCGGCAGGCGTCGACAAACAGCGGCATCTTGCCGGACAACTGCAGGATCAACAGGATGCCCGGCAGGGTGCAGACGATGCGCCAGGCGAAGATGGCGACGCTGTCCAGCGGCGCCAGCCAGGTGACGTAGCCCGGCAGGGTGGCAAACAGCGACGAGGCCAGCAGCGACAGTGCGATGCCGCGCGGCGACGGGGCGGAGGGGTGGGACATGACAAAACCGTTCGATAGCGGGGGGCCTTATCCTGCCTGCGTCGCCCGGCAGCGGCAAGCACCCTGCCCGGACGCTGTGTTCGCCACGCGCCGGGCGGGAGCTGGGGCGGAGGCCGCCGCGGCGCGGGCGCGGGCAGTAGCACGCGGCATCGCGCGGCGCCGTGGTGCTGGTTGCGCGGCTAGGGCGCCGGCTGCAACGCCGCGCGCAGCCGCGGCAGCACGAAGTCGAGGAACACCTGGTACTTGCGCGGCATCGGCTGGCGGTAGGGGTGCACCAGGAACACCGGCCAGCGGTCGCTGTACCAGTCCGGCAGCACCCGCCGCAGCTGGCCGGCGGCCAGCGCATCCTGCGCCAGGAAATCCGGCAGCGCGCCGATGCCGCGGCCCTGCAGCGTCAGCGTCAGGTTGTTCTGGTACAGGTTGCAGTCCAGCAGCGGCGACGCCAGCGGCAGCGGCCGCAGTTCCTCGCCGCGGCACAGCGTCAGCCCGGCACCGTCGACGATCAGCCGGTGCGCCGCCAGCGCGTCCGGCGTCTGCGGCCAACCTTGCGCCGCCAGGTAGTCCGGCGTGGCGTACAGCGCCTCCTGCACCCAGCCCAGCGGCCGTGCCACCAGCGCTTCGTCGTGCACCTGGCGCGAGCGCACGCAGAAATCCAGTACGTCGGCGATCGGGTCCTGCAGCCGGTTGTTCACCTCCAGCCGCAGCCGCAGCCCCGGCTGCTCGCGCGCCAGATCGGCCAGGATCGGGCTCAGCAGCTGCGACACCGACACATAGGCGCTCACCACCAGCGGGCCTTCCACCGCGCACTGCGCACTGTCCACCGCCGGCTGCATCTGCAGCAGGCTCTGCTGCAGCGCCTGCGCGTGCGGCAGCAGCCGCTGGCCGGCCTCGGTCAGCGCCAGCCGGCGGGTGGTGCGCAACACCAGCACCGCGCCCAGCTGCTTTTCCAGCGCCTTCAGCCGCAGGCTGACCATGCTCTTGGTGCAGCCCAGCAGCTCGGCGGCGGCGGTAAAGCTGCCGCAGCGCGCCAGCGCCTCGAAGGCCAGCACATCGTCTGGCGACGGGATTGTTTTCATTTTCTCGACAAACCATCAAGGAAAGGGCGATTTATCCTGGAACCATAGCAGACTAGGCTGACAACTGTCGTAACCGCTCAACAGTGAGGGCATCATGAAACTGCTACGCCGCCTTGTCGCCTACTGGTCCAGCCGCTGGTCGCTGCTGCCGGATTGCCAGCTGTCCTGCGCCGAGCGCACGCTGGAACAACTGCGCCATCAGGCCGACAGCCTCAGCCGCGGCCGCTGGATGTAATGGCCATCCGGACGGCAGCCAGTGCTGCCGTCCGGCGGCTACAATGCCGTTTTTCTGGCCGGATGCTTTCTCATGCCGCTCGTCTACCACGCCCACGTCTATTTTCTGCCGGCACAGGCCGCTTTCGCCGCCGAACTGCGCGCCACGTTGGCCGCACAGCTGCCGCCCGGCTGCTGGCTGGGGCAGCTGATCCACCGCGAGGTGGGGCCGCACACCCGGCCGATGTTCGAGATCAATTTCGCCGACACGCTGCTGCCGGCGGTCGAGGCGCTGCTGGAGCAGCAGCGCGGTCCGCTGCCGGTGCTGCTGCACCCGGAGCTGGCCGACGATCTGTACGGCCACACCGGCGCCGCCCGCTGGCTGGGCGAGGCGCTGCCGCTGAAGCTGGAGACGCTGTCGCGCGGCTAGTCGCCGGCCGCCTGGCCGGCGCCGCCCGCCGCGGCAGGCGGCTGCTTGCCCTGCTGCAGCAGCTGGCGCTGGCCCTGCTTGATCAGGTCCAGGTCGGACAGCAGCTCCCAGGTGAGGTGATCCATGCGCTTGTGCAGGCCGTCGATCGCCGCCTCCGACTTCAGGTTCACTTCGAAGTCGCGGATCATGGTCATGCGGTCGCGTGCCGTCTGGCGGTTCTGCGACATCATGATGATCGGCGCCTGGATCGCCGCCAGCATCGACAGCATCAGGTTGAGGAAGATGTACGGGTAGGGGTCGAATGCCTTGCTGCCCAGCAGCTCGCTGTTGATGAACGCCCAGCTGACCAGGAAGCTGCCGAAAATCATGATGAAGGTCCACGAGCCGCCGAACTCGGCCACCCGGTCGGCCAGCCGCTCGCCCAGCGTGGCGCCCTTGTCCGGCAGCGCCTGCTCCGGCCGCACCGACTGCAGCTTGCGCGAGATGCGCATCAGCGCCTGCAGCTCGCGCTCGGCCAGCCCGCCGACGCCGGTGTGCAGCAGGTGTTCGGCCAGGTATTTGATGTCTTTGCTGCTGGGGTTCATGTGGCACCTCCGCGCGGATGGAATGGATTCTGCCGCCATTGTCCCGCCATTGCCGCGCGGGCGGCTGTATCTGCATGTGTCCACTTGTAGCCACAGCAACAAACAAAACGGGCCGCCCAATGGGCGGCCCGTTGCACGCGAGCAGACTGGTGTTAACCGCTGTTGCGCAGCCCGGCGGAGATGCCGTTGATGGTGAGGTGGATGGCGTACAGCGCATCCTCGTCGTCCGGCTTGTCGCGCAGGCGCTTGAGCAGCTCCACCTGCAGCAGGTTGAGCGCGTCCAGGTAGGGCAGACGGGTGTCCAGCGAGCGCGCCAGCGTCGGGTTGCCCTGCAGCAGCTTGTCCTGGCCGGTGATGGCGAAGAAGGCGGCCAAGGTGGCATCGAACTCGGCCTGCAGGCGGCCGAACAGCCGGTCGGCCAGCGCCTCGTTGCCGACCAGCGCGGCGTAGCGGCGCGCGATCTGCAGATCGGCCTTGGCCAGCACCTGCTCCATGTTGGACAGCATCACCTGCAGGAACGGCGAACCGGCGTACAGTTCCTGCAGCCGCGCCAGCCCGGCCGCTTCGCCGTGCGCGTCGAGGAAGGCGCGCACCGCGCTGCCGAAGCCGTACCAGCCCGGCAGCATCACCCGCGACTGCGACCAGGAGAACACCCACGGGATGGCGCGCAGGTCCTTGATGCTGGCCAGCGTCTTGCGCGACGCCGGGCGGCTGCCGATGTTGAGCTTGGCGATGGCGCCGATCGGAGTGGCTTCCATGAAGTACTGCATGAAGCCGTCGGATTCCACCAGCGCGCGGTAGGTGTTGAAGGCGTGGCCGGACAGCTCGGCCACCGCGCTTTCGTCGGTGATGCGGCTGTCGCCGTGCGCCAGGGTGGATTCCAGCGTCGCCGCCACCAGCGCCTCCAGGTTGCGGGTGGCGTTGTCCGGGTCGGCGAACTTGGCGGTGATCACCTCGCCCTGCTCGGTGATGCGGATGCGGCCAACCACGGTGCCGGCCGGCTGCGCCATGATCGCCTCGTAGGACGGGCCGCCGCCGCGGCCGACCGAGCCGCCGCGACCGTGGAACAGGCGCATCTTGATGCCGGCCTGGTCGAACACCCGCACCAGGCGCTGCTCGGCCTGGTACAGCTGCCACTGGCTAGTGAGGTAGCCGCCGTCCTTGTTGCTGTCGGAGTAGCCCAGCATCACCTCCTGCACCCCGCCGCGGCTCTTCAGCAGCTGCTGGTACCACGGCAGCGCGAACAGTTGCTGCATGATGGCGGCGGAGGCGTCCAGGTCGGCGATGGTTTCGAACAGCGGCACCAGGTTCAGGCTGATGGCCGGCACGCCGCCATCCAGCCGCAGCAGGCCGCATTCCTTGCACAGCAAGGCCAGCGCCAGGATGTCGGACACGCTGGCGCAGTTGGAGATGATGCATTGCGCGATGGCGCCGTCGCCGAACTGGCGCTGCACCAGCGCCGCCTCGCGGAAGATGGCCAGCTCCTTCTCGCTGTCGGCGCTGTAGCTGAGGAACGGCGAGTACAGCAGCCGCGGGGTGGCCAGCTCGCGCAGCAGCACGCGCACCCGCGCCGGCTCGTCCAGCGCGTCGTACTGTTCCAGGTTGGCGTGGGCGAACAGCTCGCTGACCACGCCGGCGTGCTTCTCGGCGTGCTGGCGCAGGTCCAGCGGCATCAGGTAGAAGCCGAACACGTCCACCGCGCGCAGCAGCTTGCCGAGGCGGCCGTCCACCAGCAGCGCGCTGCCGTGCTCGACCAGCGAATCGATCAGCGTCTGCAGCTCGGCCTGCAGCTCGACGGCGCTGGCGTACGCCGCACCGGCGGTCCAGCGGCCGCGCAGCGGCAGGCCAAGGTTGGCCGCAGTGGCCGACAGCCGGCCCTCGATGCTGGCCAGCGCCAGGCGGTACGGCTCCTCCTGGCGGCTGATGGCGGCGTCCGGCGAGGCGGCGGCCAGCCGCTGCACGCCGGCGGACACCCGCACGTGGCGCTGCGACAGCGACAGTTCGCGGTACAGGCCGGCCAGCTCGTAGAAGTAATGCTTGAACGCCACCTCGGCCTGGCGGGTGATGGCGTGGCGCAGCACGCCGGCATCGACATTGGGGTTGCCGTCGCGGTCGCCGCCGATCCAGCTGCCGACGCGCAGGAAGGACGGGATGTCGGCCTGCTCGCCCCACAGTTCGCGGATCTGCTTGCCGAGGCGGTCGTACAGCGCCGGGATGGACTGGAAGAACGACAGCGGGTGGTAGGCGACGCCGTTTTCGATCTCGTCCGCCACCGTCATCTTGAACGGGCGGATCTCGGTGGTCTGCCACAGCGCGTGGATCACGCGGGTGAGCTTGGCTTCCAGCTCCTGGTCTTCTTCCGGGGTGATCTCCGGCGACGACAGCTGCTGCAGGAATTTGCGCACCGCACGGTGGCCGTCCAGCACGCTCTGGCGCTGCACTTCGGTGGGGTGGGCGGTGAGCACGGCGCTGACGCTGGCATCCTGCAGCGCGGCGTTCAGCGCGGCGAACGGCACGCCGGCCTCGTGAATGGTGGACAAGGCGCGCGACAGGCTGCCGCGCTGCGGCGCACTGCCGGCACGCTGGTGCGCGCGGCGGCGGCGGGCGTGGTGCAGGTCTTCGGCGATGTTGAACAGCTGCGAATACAGGCCGCAGGCGCGCACCAGCGCGCTGGTGGCGGCCGGGGTGAGGCGCTGCACCAGTTCGTCGGCGCGGCGGTCGTGCTGCAGCGCGCCGGCCGGAATGGCGCGGATTTCGTCCACCACGTCGTCGCCGGCCTGTTCGCGCAGCAGCGCCTCCAGCAGGCGGTTAAGGCGCGCGAGGTCTTCGCGCAGCGGCAAGTCCTTGTCCAGATCAGTCATTTCCGTGTTTCCCGATAGTCATTGTCATCGAATCCCTGCAGAATCGGCGCATGCATCCAGCACTCGTGTTACTGCCAGATTTCCTGCTGATCCTGTGCGGCTTCGCGCTGCGGCGCAGCGGCTTTATCTCTGCCGCCTTTCTCGCCGAAGCGGAGCGCTTCATCTATTTCATTCTGTTCCCGCCGCTGCTGTTCCGCGCCCTGGCGCGTGCGCAGCTGGACTTTGCCGCCAGCGTGCCGATGCTGGCCGCCGGGTTATTGTTCACCGTCGCCGCCTTCCTGCTCGGTTGCGGCGCCAAACCGTTGTTCAAGCTGCCGCAGGCGTCGTTCGCCGCCGGCAACCAGGGCGCCTACCGCTTCAACAGCTATGTGGCGTTCGCGGTGATGGGCAGCCTGGCCGGCGAGCCGGGCATCGCCACCATCGCGCTGCTGTGCGGCGCCATGGTGCCGGTGGTCAACCTGTTCGCCGTGTGGCAGCTGGCGCACGGCAGCGGGCGCGGCATGCGCTACGAGCTTATCCGCAACCCCATCATCTGGGGCATCGCCAGCGGCCTGGCGGCCAACCTTGCCGGCCTGCATGTGCCCGCGCCGCTGTTCGCCGCCGTCAGCCACCTGGCCGATGCCGCGCTGCCGCTGGGGCTGATCACCGTCGGCGCCGGCCTGCGCTTCGAATCGCTGCGCCGCTTCGCCGCGCCGCTCGTGTACTGGAACGCCATCAAGCTGCTGGCGGCACCGCTGATCGCGCTGCTGGCGGCCCGGCTGCTGCACATCGACGGCCTGTATCGCCAGACGCTGCTGGTGATGAGCATGCTGCCCACCGCCACCTCGGCCTACATCCTCGCCGTGCGCATGCTGGGCGACGGCAGGCTGGCGGCGGCGGTGGTCACCACCTCCACGCTGGCGGCGATGCTGACCATGCCGCTGCTGCTGTCCTGGCTGCCGTGAGGGCGTTGTCCATCCTGCCGCAAAAAGCCGGCTTCGTGTAGTTAAACTACACGTACTGTTGCAGCTACACACACTGCCCTGCGTCAAGGTGGCGCGTAGCGGCCATGCTAGAATCGCGACCATCCCTTTTTTAGCCGCAGGACCGCCAGTCATGAACAAGCTCGTCATCGCCAGTCGCGAAAGCAAACTCGCCATGTGGCAGGCCGAACACATCAAGGCCCGCCTGGAGGCGCTGTACCCACAGCTTGCCGTGGAGATCCTCGGCATGACCACCCAGGGCGACCAGATTCTGGACAAGACGCTGTCCAAGATCGGCGGCAAGGGCCTGTTCGTGAAGGAGCTGGAACAGGCGCTGCAGGACGGCCGCGCCGACATCGCCGTGCACTCCATCAAGGACGTGCCGATGAACCTGCCGCAAGGCTTCGCGCTGGCCGCCATCTGCGAGCGCGAAGACCCGCGCGACGCCTTTGTTTCCAACACCTACGCCAGCCTGCACGAGCTGCCGGCCGGCGCCGTGGTCGGCACCTCCAGCCTGCGCCGCGAGTCGCAAATCCGCGCCCGCTTCCCGCACCTCACCATCAAGCCGCTGCGCGGCAATGTACAGACCCGGCTGCGCAAGCTGGACGACGGCGAGTTCGACGCCATCATCCTGGCCGCCGCCGGCCTGAAACGGCTGGAGCTGAGCGAGCGCATCCGCGCCGAGCTGGCACCGTCGGAAAGCCTGCCGGCCGTCGGCCAGGGCGCGCTGGGCATCGAGATCCGCGCCGACCGCGACGATCTGACCGCGCTGCTGGCGCCGCTGAACCATGCCGACACCGCCGCCTGCGTCACCGCCGAGCGCTCGCTGTCGCGCGTGCTGGGCGGCAGCTGCCAGATTCCGATCGGCGGCTTCGCCACCATCACTGACGACGTAATCACCCTCGGCGGTTTCGTCGCACACCCGGACGGCTCGGTGATGCTCACCGCCAGCGCCAGCGCGCCGCGCGACTACGCCGACGCGCTGGGCCGCGCGGTGGCCAAGCAGCTGCTGGAGCAGGATGCCGGCCCGCTGATCGCCGCGGTGATCGCCGAACAGGCCAACAAGTAAGATGCCCGCCACGCTGCTACTGGTCCGGCCGCAGGCGCAGGCCTTGCGCCAGCAGGCCGAGCTGGCGGCGCTGGGCGTGGCCAGCCTGCCGTTCTGCGCGCTGGACACCGTGGCCGACGCCGCAACGTTGGCCGCATTGCCGCAGCAGGCCGCCGCCAGCGACGGCGTGATCTTCGTCAGCCCGTCCGCCATCGACCTCGGCTGGCCGGCCATCGCCGGCCAGCTCGCCCCGCACTGTCGGCTGGCCTGCGTCGGCCGCGGCAGCGCCGCGCGGCTGGCCGCCGCCAGCGGCCGCACCATCATCGCGCCGGACGAAGGCAACGACAGCGCCGCGCTGCTGGCACTGCCGGCACTGCAACAGCTGGCCGGACAACAGTGGCTGATCGTGCGCGGAGCGGACGGCCGCGCGCAACTGGGGGAGACCCTTGCCAGCCGCGGCGCTGCCGTCGCCTACGCCGACATCTACCGCCGCGCCGCCCGGCCGCTGGACTGGGCGCTGTTCGCCCGCCTGCAGCAGCACGGGCAGCTGGCCGGGCTGCTGGTCGCCTCCAGCGAGGCCGCCGACGCGCTGTTTGCCGCCGCCGCCGCGGCCGGCATCGGCAGCTTGGCCGCCCAGCCGTTCTTCACCCTGCACCCGCGCATCGCCGCGCGGCTGCGGCAACTGGGCGCCGGCGACATCCGCCTGTGCGACGGCAGCAGCGCGACGCTGGCCGCCATGCTGCTGGCCTGAACGGCTGCGCACAATTCTGGCAGGGCCTGTGCTTGGGCGTTACAATGCCCCACAGTTTCTGGCGTAATGCGCCACCTTGCTAACCCGGCCGCGCCATGCGGCCAACTTGCGGTTACCTGTATCCCATGAGCGAAGCCAATTCCGTCAACAGCGGCAGTGCCCTGCCCGCCAAGAAATCCGTCAACCTGGCGCTGATCATCGCCATCGCGGCGCTGGGCGTGACCGGCTGGCAATTCTTCGAGACCCGCCAGCAGCTGACCGAGGCGCAGACCGCGCTGGCCAGCCGCCTGGCCGAAAGCGGCGGCAGCACCAAGGCCATCCAGATCCAGACCGAGCAGGCGCTGGCCGCCACCCGCGCCGCCGAGGCCAAGCTGGCGCTGCTGGAGGCGCGGGTCAACGAATCCGCCGGCCAGTACGCCACGCTGGGCGCCATGTACCAGGAGCTGACCAAGAATCGCAGCGACTGGCTGCTGTCCGAGGTGGAGCACACGCTGGCCATCGCCAGCCAGCAGCTGCAGCTGGCCGGCAACGTCAGCGGCGCCATTACCGCGCTGGAAATGGTCGACGACCGCCTCGGCCGCTTCGACAACCCGGCGCTGATCCCGGTGAAAAAGACCGTGGCCAAGGACCTGGAAACGCTGAAGGCGCTGCCCTACCTCGACAGCGTGGGCCTGACGGTGAAGCTGGACACCCTGATGCTGGGCGCCGAAACGCTGCCGCTGGTGATCGACCACCACCGCCTGGCCAGCGACAGCGCTCCGGGCAGCCTGCCGGCCGATGCGCCGTGGTGGGAGCGGCTGCTGGCCGATGTCAGCCACAGCCTGGGCGAGATGGTGCGCATCCGCCGCATGGACAAGCCGGAAGCGCTGCTGCTGGCGCCGGAGCAGGCGTTCTTCCTGCGCGAAAACCTCAAGCTGCGGCTGCTGGATGCGCGCCTGGCGCTGACCCAGCGCGACGGCGCCACCTACCAGGCTGACCTCGCCGCCGCCGGCCAGTACGCCAAGCGCTACTTCGACGGCGACGCGCCGGCAACGCAGAAATGGCAGGCCACGCTCGGCGAGCTGGCCGCCGCGCAGCTCAACGTCACCCTGCCGGACCTGTCCGCCAGCCTGAAAGCCGTGCGTGATGCGCAAGGCACCAGCGGGAGCGCGCCGTGAGATTCGTGTTCTGGATTGTCGGGCTGTTTGCCCTGGCGGTGCTGATCGGCCTCGCCTCCACCCTCAACACCGGTTACGCCATCCTGTTCGTGCCGCCGTATCGCATGGAGGTGTCGTTCAACCTGCTGATCGTCGCCATCGTGGTGCTGATCCTGCTGGCCTATGGCGCGCTGCGCCTGGTCGGCATTGCGGCCAACCTGCCGGCCGAGGTGCGCACCTTCCAGCGCCAGAAGAAGCTGAAAGCCGCGCGCCACGCGCTGCGCGAGTCGGCGCTGGCGATGTTCGAAGGCCGCTACCAGCGCGCCGAGCGCGAGGCGCTGAAGTCGATCGACGATGAGTATTCCAGCGACAACCAGGCGCTGGCGCTGCTGATCGCCGCCCGCTCCGCCGCCAGCGTCGGCGACAACGCCAAGCGCGACGGCTACCTGGCACGGCTGGAAGGCATGCCGGAACGCAGCCAGCTGGCGCGCCACATGGTGGAGGCACAGATCCGCATGGATGCCAAGCAGCCGCTGGAAGCGCTGGCCGCCATCGAGCGCGCCCGCGCCATCAGCAGCAACCTCACCTCGGCGCTGCGGCTGGAGCTGAAGATCCGCCTGATGCTGAAACAGCCGGAACAGGTGCTGCAGCTGACCGAAAAACTGCTGAAAGCCGATGCGCTGGACGCCGAGCAGGCGCGCCGCTATCGCCTGGCCGCCTATCGCCAGCAGCTGGCCAGCTTCACCGGCGAGCAGGAGATTCGCAGCTGGCTGAAGCGCATTCCCGAGGTGGAGCGGCAGAACCCAGATCTGGTGTCCGACACCGCCAAGCAGCTGATCGCGCTGCAAGCCTATGGCCAGGCCGCCGAGCTGATTGCCGGCGCGCTGTCCAACGACGAGCAGGCGACGCCGGAGCTGGCGCGCGAGCTGGGCATGCTGGCCGGCCACATCGACAGCCAGCGCCGCCTGACGCTGATGCGCGATGCGGAAAACTGGCTGAAATCGCGCCCGCACGACCACCTGCTGCTGCTGGCACTGGGGCGGCTGGCGCGCGCCGAGCAGCTGTGGGGCAAGGCGCAGAGCTACCTGGAGGCCAGCCTGTCACTGCAGGCCACGCTGTGCGCCCACGCCGAACTGCACCAGCTATTCGCCACCATCGGCCGCGAAGACAAGGCGGCGCAGCACCAGGCGCTGGCGCTGGAGATCGCGCTCAAGCAAGGCTGCTGAGCCGCCGCGCTGCCATGAAAAAACCGCCCGGCTGGGCGGTTTTTTCTTGCCTGCGGCAGCCACTCAGGCGGACGCGAAACCCAAGGCGGCCAACTCTGCGGCCGTCAGGTGGCGCCACTGCCCTGGCGGCAGCTCGCCCAGCGCCACCGCGCCCAATGCCAGCCGGTGCAGCTGCGCCACGCGGTTGCCGGCGGCGGCCACCATGCGTTTCACCTGGTGGTACTTGCCCTGGGTGATCGCCATGTCCAGCACGCAGTCGGCCACCTGCTCGACGCTGTCGGCAGCCAGGGTCTCGTTCTCGTCGTGCAGCAGCACGCCGTCGCGCAGCCGCTGCAGCAGCTCGGCGCTCAGCGGGTGCTTGGTGGTGACGCGGTACAGCTTGGGCACCAGCTTCTTCGGCGAGGTCAGCGCGTGCACGAACTGGCCGTCGGTGCTGAACAGCAGCAGCCCGGTGGTGTCCACGTCCAGCCGCCCCACCGCGCTGATGTCGAGATTGCCCAGCTGCGGCGGCAGCAGGCGGTACACGCTGGGGTGGTGCAGCGGCTTGTGCGAGGTCTCGTAGCCCGCCGGCTTGTGCAGCAGCAGGTACAGCGGCAGCCTCAGCAGCGGCCAGTGCTGGCCGTCCACCGTCAGGGTGCGGATGTTGGCCGCATCCACCGTCTGGCGCCAGTCGCTGGCGTCGACGCCGTCGATGGCCACCAGGCCATAGTCGATCAGTTGCCGGCATTCCTTGCGGCTGCCAAAGCCTTGTTGTTGCAGCAATCGGTACAGTTCCATCGCGCCATTTTAGCATTGTCGGTGCACTGGCCGCGTGGCCGGCAGTTCAGCCACACGGCATGGTGCGCTGCACATATTTATTCCGCCCCGCGTGGTAATATTTCTCATTTATAACAAAAATCAAATAGTTACCGCTTTATTAGCAATGGATTTCTTCGATTCCACCACGCTCATGTTTTGCCTGGCGCTGTGCCACCTGCTGTGCGGCCCCCTGCTGTGGCTGCTGCGCGCGCCGGGCGCCGGGCAACGCGCCCAGCACTACTGGCTGGCTTACAGCCTGACTTCCGCACTGCTGTTCGGCAGCACCCTGCTGCCGCTGCCCTGGTCCGCCAACCAGCAGGCGCTACTGCTCAACCTGCTGCTGCTCGCCAAGGGCGGCCTGCTGCTGGCGGCGTTCCGCCACCTGCTCGAGCTGCCGCGGCCGCTGTTGCTGCAGTGGCCGCACGGGCTGCCGCTGCTGGCGTTCACCCTGCTGGCCAGCCTGCTACTGCCGGCCGGCCCGGCCTTGGCGCTGGCACTGCCGCTGTTGCTCGGCATCGGCATCAATGCGCAGCTGGCCTGGCAGTTGCTGCGCCCGCGGCCGCGCCCTGCCGCGCAGACATTGGCGGGTGGCTGCCTGGCGGCACTGGCCGGCTACCAGCTGCTGTACCTGCTGGCGGCGATGCAGGACGGTGCGCTGCAACTGCGCTTCGGCCCGGCCCTGGCCCTGCCTTTGCTGCTGGCCGCCTGGTTGTTGCCGTTGTGCTTCCTGTGCCTGGGGCGGGAGCGCGAGCTGCGCAGCCTGCGGCGCCAGGCCAGCCAGGACCCGCTGACCGGCTTGTTGAACCGCCGCAGCTTCGAAGAGCAGGCGCGGCGCATGTGCGCGCTGCATGCACGCCAGGGCCAGACCCTGGCCCTGCTGGTGATCGATCTTGACCACTTCAAGCGCATCAACGACCGCTATGGACATAGCCACGGCGATAGCGCCTTGCGCAATATGGCCGCCATCGTGGCGCAGCACACCCGCAGCAGCGACCTGTTCGGGCGTATTGGCGGCGAAGAATTCTGCCTGCTGCTGCCGCACACCGACACCGCCGGCGGCCGCGAAGTCGCCGGCAAGCTGGCGATGCACATCCGCAGCGTGCGGGTGCTGGCGCACGAACCGGCCAGCAGCCTGAGCGCCAGCATCGGCCTGGCCAGCCTGCAGCCCGCCGGCGCCCAGAGTTGGCCGCAACTGTTCGAGCAGGCCGACCAGCGGCTGTACCGCGCCAAACATGCCGGCCGCGACCGCCTGGTGTGGTGCGATGCCTGAACCGGCCCCGAGAAACGACAAACCCCGCAGCGCGGGGTTTTTTGTTGAATATTTACGTAATAAATAAATGTAAAACGTAAAGATATTACGATTCAGCACCAGCGGCGCCAGCACGATCCAGCAGCACAACTAAACCGCCCCGGAAAAACCAGCCCCAATCCCGGCCGCCAACCCGCGACGCAGCAGGTTTCCAAGCCGGCAGCAGACCATGCACAATGCGGCATGGCGTGTGCCGCAGCAGCAGCTCATCCAGCCACGGGAAAACGCCATGCCCGCCATCAGCCTGCGCCTGGCCACCGTGCCGACCTGTCCGGCATTGTGGCCATCGACAACAGCACCATCGCCGGGCGCATGCTGAGCGCCGACCTGGAGCCGGCATCGGTTGCCAGTCGCGAAGACTGGTTTGCCGCCCACAATCCGCAGCGTCGCCCGCTGTGGGTGGCCAGCAGGATGGCCATGCCGAGCTGGATCAGGCTGTCCGATTTCTACGGCCGCCCGGCCTATAACGGCACCGCGGAAGTCAGCATTTACCGAGACGAGAACTGTCGCGGTCGCGGCCTGGGCCACCGCCTGCTGCAGGAGGCCATCGAGCGCGCGCCTGCCGACGGCGTGGACACCTCCGCGTGGCCTCTTCTTTGGCCTCCATGCTTCAAGCATTAAACTGTGCCAGCATGTCGGCTTTGCCGCGTGGGCCAACCTGCCGCCAGCGGCGGAGCTGGATGGCGTGCGCCGCTGCCTGATCATTCCGGGCACAAAGCTGGCGCCCTATTCTTGATAGCAGCCGTTAACGGCTGTTGCCGGATTTTTGCCACAAAACCCGTCACTTACCTCAGGAGCACCCATGCTACTTAGCCCGGAACAGCTGTTTGCCTTTCTGCCCGCTGCAGTGCTGATCACCCTGTCGCCCGGCCCGGACAACCTGATGGTGCTGAGCCTGGGCATCGCCCGCGGCCGCCGCGCCGGCATGGTGTTCGGGCTGGGCTGTGCGCTGGGCTGCCTCAGCCATACCGCGCTGGCGGCGCTGGGCATCGGCGCCCTGCTGGCCGCCTCGCCGCTGGCACTGCAGGCCCTGAAGCTGCTGGGTGGCGGCTATCTGCTGTGGCTGGGCTGGCAGGCGCTGCACAGCGCCGGCAGCACGCTGCAGGGCGGCCAGCCGGCAGAGCCGGTGCCGTCGCTGTGGCGCCTGTTCGGCAAGGGTTTGTGCGCCAATGCCGTCAATCCCAAGGTAATTCTGTTTTTCCTGGCTTTTTTGCCGCAATTCATCAGCAGCAGCGGCAGCGCCGGCTGGCAGACCCTGCAGCTGGGCGTGCTGTTCACCCTGCAGGCGGCACTGCTGTTTGCCAGCCTCGGCTACTTTGCCGGCCATGCCGGCAGCTGGCTGAACACCTCGCCGCGGCGCGGCATGTGGCTGGATCGCCTGGCCGGCACGGTGTTCATCGCGCTGGGGCTGCGCCTGATGGTGGCGCGCTGAGGCGGCCGGCATCGGCAAAAGCGACACCTTGTCATTGCAGTTGCATAAATTGCGCTGCCAGCGGGTCAAAGCCAACGCCAGCCATGCCGCCACGCCATCTTCATGCCAGAATGGCTTAAGAATCGCCATTTGCACGCCAAACCATGCTCCCACCCCAACCACCGGCCCGCGGTCACGGCCAACGCCTGAAGATCACCGCCTTCGGCATTGTGATCAGCCTGCTGCTGCTGCTCGTCGGCGGCATGGAGCTGTTCAGCTCCTACCGCAGCACGCTGGAACAGGGCTATAACCAGGCGCGCATCGACAGCCTGCTGTTTGCCGAGTGGATGCAGCAGGATTTCCGCGAGGTGGAACTGCTGCAGAACATGCTGGCCGAGCAGCTGGAAGAGCAGGATTTCACCATCCGCGACGGCGCCGAGCGCACCGCGCTGGAAAGCCGGCTGGTGCGCGCCATGCGCGGCGTGCCGCAGGCCTACGACATGATCCTGGTGGACAACCGCTGCCGGCTGGTGCTGTCGTTCAAGATTTCCCCCGGCTTCGATGCCAACGAAGGCGGCTACTGCAACGCCATGCAGACCCCCACCCGCGAGGACCGCTTTGTCAGCCCGCGCTTCCAGGGCGCCAGCGGCGAGCCGGTGGTGGTGGCCACCCAGCGCGTGCGCGGCCTGAACGGCCGGGTGATCGGCCTGATCGGCACCGTGATCCGCGCCAGCCACTTCCAGCAGCTGTTGGACCGCACCGTGGTCAGCGGCCGCTACGACGCCATGAGCTTTACTGACAGCCGCCAGCAGCTGCTGGCGCGCCTGCCGGCGCTGTCCACGCTGCCCAGCACGCCACTGGCCGACCCCCACGCCCGCGCGCTGCTGCAAGGCAGCGACAGCGAAGACAGCTACGAGCTGGTATCGCCGCTGGATGGCCGCACCCGGCTGCACTCCACCCGCA
The DNA here is from genome assembly GCF_042648525.1 of Vogesella facilis. Taxonomy (NCBI): domain Bacteria; kingdom Pseudomonadati; phylum Pseudomonadota; class Betaproteobacteria; order Neisseriales; family Chromobacteriaceae; genus Vogesella; species Vogesella facilis. Next base: position 183,061 of record NZ_JBHRXN010000010.1, on the reverse strand, counting down.
AGGTGGAGCACCTGCCGCTGCTGGTCAGCGTCGGGCTGGACAAGAGCACCCTGCTGCAATCGTGGTGGAACAAGACCTGGCTGTTCCTGCTGACCTGGCTGCTGCTCAATCTGCTGCTGGGCTACGGCATCCGCCGCTACCTGCACAACACCCAGCTGGCCGATGCGCTGGCGATCCGCAGCGTGGCCATCGACCACGCCGCCGAAGCCATCGTGATCGCCAACGCCAGCGGCGTGGTGGAATACGCCAACCCGGCGTTCGAGCGCATGACCGGCTACCGCAATAACGACGTGCAAGGCACCGCCACGCTGGACGCGCTGCTGCTGGGAGAGCACCCGGAGCTGAAAGACAAGCTGCTGCAGGCGCTGCAGGCCGGCGAGACCTGGCGCGGCGAGCTGGCCAGCCAGCACCGCGACGGCACGCCGTACCAGGAAACCGTATCGGTGGCGCCGGTGCTGTCGCCGGAAGGCCGCGTGCAGCACATGGTGGCGATCAAGCACGACATCAGCAACGCCAAGCTGCTGCAGGCCGAACTGCAGCGGCTGGCCAATACCGACGAACTGACCGGGCTGTATAACCGCCGCCAGTTCATGCTGCGCACCAGCGAGGAAATCGCCCGCAGCCATCGCTGGGAGCGGCCGCTGACGCTGGCGATGCTGGACCTGGACCACTTCAAGCAGCTGAACGACCGCTACGGCCACCCGTTCGGCGACGAGGTGCTGCGCCGCTTTGCCGCCTGCTGCCAGACCACGGTGCGGCTGGAGGATGTCTGCGGCCGGCTGGGCGGCGAAGAGTTCGCCATCCTGCTGCCGGATACCGACCGCTACAGCGCCAGCCAGGTGATGGAACGGGTGCGCGAAGCGGTGGCCGCGCTGGAGCTGAACAACCCGCTGGGCGGCGAGCCGGTGCAGTTCACCGTCAGCATCGGCATCAGCGAGCTGTATCCGGGCGACGCCACCGCCACGCCGATGATGGCGCGCGCCGACGCCGCGCTGTACCTGGCCAAGCAGGAAGGCCGCAACCTGGTGCGCGCCGGCTAAGCGCTTCCGCTAGCAGCCGTCGCCGCGTCGCGCTCGCCGCCGTGGCCACGGCCACCCGGCAGCGGCGGCAACGTTGGTCGCAGCGCCTCACCGCCAGCCCGGGCACGGCCGCCATGCGCCAAGCGCACACCCGCGCCGGAGCGCCGCAGTTTGCGTCAGCGCAAACCCTGGCCACCTGCCGGCCCTGCGCCGGGCTGTGTCCGCCATTTGCCGCCGATCTGTGCCTGTCACTGCCGTGCCGCGCTGCCTAAGCTCGGCGGCAGTCAACACTCCGGGCGCAGATCATGGCCACCGTTATCCCCATTCACTTCGTTTCCAGCAAAGTCTACCCGCGGCTAACCAGCGGCCACTTCAACAACTGGCGCATCGCCTTCGTCGTCGTCACCCAGCTGCTGTACTTCGGCCTGCCGTGGCTGCAATGGGGCGGCCGCCAGGCGGTGCGCTTCGATTTCGCCAGCATGCGCGGCTACCTGTTCGGCCTGACGCTGCTGCCGCAGGACCTGATCTACCTGGCCGGCAGCCTGATCATCGCCGCGCTGGGCCTGTTCCTGTGGACCATGCTGGCCGGCCGGCTGTGGTGCGGCTTTTCCTGTCCGCAAACGGTGTACAGCCAGATCATGCTGTGGCTGGAGCGCTGGGTGGAAGGCCCGCCCAACGCGCGCCGCAAGCTGGACGCCGCGCCGTGGGGCGCGGAAAAGCTGCTGAAGAAGGGCGGCACGCAGAGCCTGATGCTGCTGTTTTCGCTGTGGACCGGCCTGACCCTGGTCGGCTACTTCACCCCGCTGCGCGAACTGGCGGCCAACCTGGCTGCCGGCCACATCGGCACCTGGGAGGCGCTGTTCGCGCTGAGCTACGCCGGCTTTACCTGGCTGCTGGCCGGCCACCTGCGCGAACAGGTGTGCAAGCACATGTGCCCGTATGCGCGCTTCCAGGGCGCGATGTTCGACGACCACACCCTGCTGGTGGCCTACGACAGCGCCCGCGGCGAACCGCGCGGCGCGCGGCGCAAGGAGGCGGCCAACCTTGCCACCCAGGGCGACTGCGTCGATTGCGGCCTGTGCGTGCAGGTGTGTCCGGTCGGCATCGACATCCGCGCCGGGCTGCAGTACGAGTGCATCGGCTGCGGCCTGTGCGCCGACGCCTGCGACGAGGTGATGGACAAGTTGGCCGCACCGCGCGGGCTGATCCGCCTCACCACCCAGCACGCGCTGGAGCAGGGCCGGCGGCCGACCCTGTGGCAGCGGCCGCGGGCACTGGTGTACGGCGGGCTGATCGCCGCGGTGACGCTGGCGATGCTCACCAGCCTGTGGCTGCGGCAGCCGTTCCGCGTCGACATCCTGCGCGACCGCGCGGTGATGGCGCGCGAAACCCAGGACGGCAATATCGAGAACGCCTACACCGTGCGCATCTTCAACACCCTGCCGGACGCGCGGCAGTACCGGCTGGCGGTGAGCGGCGAGGGCGTGGTGGCGGCGCAGCCGGCCGAGCCGCTGCACGTGCCGGCCGACGGCGAACGCAGCTTCATCGTTACCGTGGCGGCAGACCCGAATGTGCTGGCGCGCGGCAGCCACGAGGTCACCTTCCTGCTGCAGGATGCGGCCAACCCGCGGCTGCAGGTGCGCGAAGCCGCGCGGCTGCTGATGCCCTAAGCGCCGCGGCGCAGCGCGCGCGCCAGCCAGTCCAGCGCCGGCTGCTGGCTGGCGGCATCGAAATAACTGGCGTTCAGCCGCAGCGCGTGGCGGCCGGCCTCGCCCGGCTGGCACAAGGTGCCGGCCGCCAGCTGGATGCCGTGCTGCTGCGCCTCGGCCGCCAGTGCCACGCAGTCGGCCGGCAGCCGTTCCAGCCACACGAAGTAGCCGCCTTCCGCCGGCAGCAGCTCGCAACCAGCCGGCAACGTTGGCCGCAATGCCGCCTCCAGCGCGCCCACCCGCTGCGCCAGCTGCTGCCGCAGCCGGCGCAGGCCGGGCAGGTGGCGGCCGCCGGCCAGCAGCTCGGCCAGCGCCAGCTGGTTGGGCAGCGGACTGGCCAGGGTCTGCGCCACTTTCAGCCGCCGCGCCAGCTCGGCGTAGCGGCCGGGCAGCAACCAGCCGACGCGGTAGCCCGGCGCCAGCGACTTGGAAAAGGTGCCGCACAGCAGCACGCGGCCGGCACTGTCGGCGGCGCGCAGCGGCAGCGGGGCCTGCTCGGTAAAACCCAGCTGGCGGTAGGCATCGTCTTCGATCATGGCGACATCGTACTGCGCGGCCAGCGCCAGCAGCTGCTGGCGGGTGGCGGCCGGCAGGCTGCGGCCGTGCGGGTGGGCGAACGCCGACATCAGCGCGATGCCCTGCACCGCGCCGCGCGCCAGCGCCGCCTGCAGCGCGGTGCAGTCCACACTGCCATCGACCGCCAGCTGCAAGGGCAGCAGCGCCACGCCGTGCTCGGCCAGCCAGCCCAGCAGGCCGGGAAAGGCCGGTAGCAGCACCGCCAGGGTTGGCCGCACCACGCCGTGGGTGACGGCGGCGATCGCCAGCGACAGCGCCTCCATGCCGCCGCAGGTGATCAGCACCTCGTCGGCATGCAGCTCCCAGCCTTCCGTCGCCGCCTCGCGCGCCAGCTGGCGGCGCAGCGCCGGCAGCCCGGCCAGCGCCGGCTCGGCCAGCGCTTCATGGTAGTGGCGCATGGCGCCGACGAAGGCGTGGCTCAGCGCGCGGGTGTCGTACAGCGCCGGGTGCGGGAACGGCGCGCCCAGCGGCGCGATCAGCTGGTCGTCGGCACTGCCGGCGCCGGCGGCCACCACGTAGCCGCGCCGCGGCTGCGCCTCGGCGAAGCCCAGCCGTTCCAGCTCGTAGTAGGCGCGGCGCGCGGTGTTGAGGCTGACGGCGTGCTGCTGCACCAGCTGCCGCAGCGATGGCAGCGCGTCGCCGCGGCGGTAGTCGCCGCGCTCAATCGCGCTGATGATGCCCTGCACCAGTTGGCCGTATTTGCTCACGCTGTGTCTTCCACCCGCAAAAGGCCGATTATGCCGTGCGCACGGCGGGGCGGGGAATCAGCGCTGGCGGTTCGCCAGCGCGGCATACACTTCCTGGCGGGTGCGCGCCAGCAAGGCGGCGAATTCGCCGCTGTCGCGCATCTTTTTCAGTTCGCGGTTGAAGCGCGCCGCCAGTTCCGCCGCGCGCGGGTGCTGGCGCGCGATCGCCACGCACAGCGGCGTGCTCCAGTAGGCGCGCTCCTGCGGCACGATGCGCGCTGCCTGGCCGGGGCTGAGGTAGAGCAGGGTGCTCAGCATGCCGGCCTCGCTTTCCATCGGGAACAGGTCGATGCGGCCGGCGGCCAGCTTGCGCAGATTGCTGATGTCGTCGCCGACCACGTCCACCCGCAGCACGCCCTTGTCCTGCAGCTGGGTGAAGCTGTCGGAGTAGAAATTGCCGGCGGTGATGCCGAAGCGGTAGCGCGACAGGTCGGCCAGCGTCTGCCACAGGTAGCGTTCGCCGCGGCGCTGGAACAGCACCATGCGGAACGGCAGGATCTCGTCGGTGAACAGCAGGTCGCGCTGGCGGTCCTCGTTCGGCGTCCAGCCCACGCTGCCGTCCACGTCGCCGTTGCGCGCCAGCTGGATGGCGCGGTTGTTGGGGTACCAGCTGTAGCGCACCTTGACGTTGCCGCGGCGGAACACCTCGCTCACCAGCCGGCTCATGATGCCGCCGTAGCGCAGCTTCTCGCCGATCAGCGGCGCGTATTCCGCATTGGAAAAATGCACGCTCAGCGGCGCCTCCGCCGCCTGCGCCGCCCATGGCAGCAGCCCCAGCCAGGCCAGCAAGACCTTGCGCCACATAGTGCTCCCCTCGTTACCGCTATTTTTATAGCGCAAGCGTAAACCGCCGGCAGGCAGGGGCACAAACCACAAGCGGACAGGTGCGCTGGCTAGGATTGGCGCAGGCTGCGCGGCGTCTGCCCGGTGAGGCGCTTGAAGAAGCGGATGAAGTAGGCCGGCTCGGAGAAGCCCAGCTGGTCGGCGATCTGGTTCACGTTCAGCGTGGTGTACACCAGCAGCCGCTTGGCCTCCAGCAGCAGGCGCTGGTGCAGCAGCTGCAGCGCGCTCTGCCCGGTCTGGCGGCGGCAGACGCCGTTGAGGTAGGCGGTGGACACCCCCAGCTGGTGCGCATAGCGGCTCACCGCCCAGTGTTCGCGGTAGTGTTTTTCCAGCAGCGCGCCAAAGCGCTGCAGGTGCTGGCTGCCGCGCTCCGGGCGCGCCGCCGGGCCTTCGCCCTGCGGCAGCTGGCGGCTGAGCCACACCAGCAGCGCGCACACCAGCGAGCGCAGCAGCACGTCGCGCCCCGGCGCCGGCTTGGCGTATTCCTCGGCGATGGCGGCGAACAGCGTGTCCAGGTAGCGGCCGCCATGTGCCACCGGGTAGCAGTGCGGCTGCTGCAGCACGCTGGCGCACACCCCCAGCTCCTGTTGCAGCCAGCTCACCAGCGGCGCCGCCAGCGTCAGCACATAGCCCTCGATGTCGGCAGGAAAGCGGAAGCCGTGCACGCACAGCGCCGGCACCAGCTGGATCGCCGGCTGCTCCTGCCGCACGTGCTGGCCCTCGACATACAGCTCGGCCGGGCCGCGGCGCACGTACAGCAGCTGCCACAGATCGCTGTGGCGATGGCGCTCGATCTCCCAGCCGTACAGCTGGCTGCGGCTGGAGATGGTCTCGCAATGCAGCAGGTCCACCGTCGGCCAGTCGCTGCCTTCGCCATACAGTTTGAACACCGGCACCCCGGCCAGTCCTGCCTGCATCTCACGCTCCCGCTGGTTTCCAAAAGTCCTGTTTTTGTACGCGATATTGCCTGTTTTGTCTGCGGTGACTGTCGAAAAATACTGTCACAGCGCGGCACGTAACTGCGCCACTACAAAACGGGACACACACAGGAGTCAGCATGAACATGAAAACCAAGGTCGCCATCATCGGCGCCGGGCCGTCCGGCCTGCTGCTGGGCCAGCTGCTGCACAAGGCCGGCATCGACAACATCATCCTAGAGCGTCAGACCCCGGATTACGTGCTGGGCCGCATCCGCGCCGGCGTGCTGGAGCAGGGCATGGTCAACATGCTGCGCGAGGCCGGCGTGGCCGAGCGCATGGAGCGCGAGGGCCTGGTGCACGAGGGCATCGAGCTGATCTACAACGGCAAGCGCGACCGCATCGACCTGAAGGCACTGACCGGCGGCGACACCGTGGTGGTGTACGGCCAGACCGAGGTCACCCGCGACCTGATGGAAGCGCGCGCCGCCAGCGGCGCCGTCACCATCTACCAGGCGGCCAACGTGCAGCCGCACGAGCTGAAGGGCGAGCAGCCCTACATCACCTTCGAGCACAACGGCGAAAGCGTGCGCCTCGATTGCGACTACATCGCCGGCTGCGACGGCTTCCACGGCGTGTCGCGGCAGAGCATCCCGGCCGAGGTGCTGAAGCACTACGAGCGCGTCTACCCGTTCGGCTGGCTGGGGCTGCTGGCCGACACCCCGCCGGTGAACCACGAGCTGATCTACGCGCAGCACGAGCGCGGCTTCGTGCTGTGCAGCCAGCGCTCGGCCACCCGTAGCCGCTACTACCTGCAGGTGCCGCTGACCGACAAGGTGGAAGACTGGTCCGACCAGCGCTTCTGGGACGAACTGAAGACCCGCCTGCCGCAGGACGTGGCCGCCAAGCTGGTCACCGGCCCGTCGCTGGAAAAGAGCATCGCGCCGCTGCGCAGCTACGTGGTGGAGCCGATGCAGTACGGCAAGCTGTTCCTGGTCGGCGATGCCGCGCACATCGTACCGCCCACCGGCGCCAAGGGCCTGAACCTGGCCGCCTCCGACGTGTGCTACCTGTACCGCATCCTGGTGAAGGTGTACCGCGAGGGCCGCACCGAGCTGCTGGAGAAATACTCCGAGCTGGCGCTGCGCCGCATCTGGAAGGCCGAGCGCTTCTCCTGGTTCATGACCACGCTGCTGCACGATTTCCCGGGTGCCGATGCCTTCGACCAGCGCATGCAGCGCAGCGACTACGACTACTACACCGGCTCGCCGGCCGGCCGCAAAACCATCGCCGAGAACTACGTCGGCCTGCCGTTCGACGAAGTGGACTAAGACCTCTCTTTCCGCGTTCCCCACGCCTTGGCCAGCCCGGCACCCGCCGGCGCTGGCTTTTTTATTGGTTCCCCCTACCGCCGGAAAAGTGGCACTTACCAGGGAGCCACCCGTGCGGCAGCATCACGCCATGTCCTTGTCCGCCCAGGAGCGATGCATGCCGTTCTACCAGCCCCCGTCCTTTGCCGCTGCGGCCAACGTTGGCCGCAGCCTGGCCCATGATTTCCCGTTTGCCACCCTGCTCACCCAGCAGCCGGACACGCCGTGGCTCAGCCACCTGCTGCTGCTGCCGGACCCGAGCGACCCGGACTGCCTGCTCGGCCACCTGGCCGCCGCCAACGGCCACAGCCAGGCCTTGCTGCAAGCGCCTAGCATCGCGATCTTTCACGGCGAGCACGACTACATCTCGCCGCGCTGGTACGTGAGCGCCGGCATGGTGCCGACCTGGAACTACCGCGTGGCGCATGCCCACGGCCAGGCCGAAGCGGTGAGCGGCGACGAGCTGAGCTCGCTGCTGACGCAGCTGGCGGCGCGCTTCGAAGGCGCCGATGGCTGGTCGCCGGCGCAACTGCCGGCCGCCGCGCTGGCGGCGATGCAGCGCGGCATCGTCGGCTTCCGGCTGCGGGTCAGCCGCTGGGAGGTGAAGGAAAAGCTCAGCCAGAACCGCAGCGCGGCAGACGTGGCCGCGGTGATCGCCACGCTGCAGGCCGGCGATGCCGGGCAGCAACAGCTGGCCGCGCGCATGTTGGCCGCCAGCGGCGGTTGACACGGCAAAGGTGCCGTCGCCGGGCCGCGGGTCTATACTGCCGGCCTTCCCAGCCTTTGCCGAAAGCCCGCCATGGCCCTGAAAGCCACCATTTACAAAGCCGACCTCGCCATCTCCGACATGGACCGCGGCTATTACGCCAGCCACAACCTGACAATGGCGCAGCACCCGTCGGAAACCCTGGAGCGCATGATGCTGCGCCTGGCGGTGTTCGCGCTGCACGCCGACGAACGGCTGGCGTTCAGCAAGGGCATCAGCGCCGACGACGAGCCGGACCTGTGGCGCAAGAACTACGGCGACGAAGTGGAGCAGTGGATCGAGCTGGGCGAGCCGGACGAGAAGCGCCTGCGCCAGGTGTGCGGCCGCGCCGAGGCGGTATGGATCTACAGCTACGGCGGCCGCGCCGCCGACATCTGGTGGGACGGCATGGCCGGCAAGGCCAGCCGCTTCGACCACCTCAACATCATGAGCGTGGCGCCGGACACGCTGACCGAGCTGACCACGCTGTGCCAGCGCAATATGCAGCTCACCGCCACCATCCAGGACGGCGCGCTGTGGCTGTCCAGCGAGCAGGGCAGCGTCACCGTGACGCCGCAGCGGCTGTACGGCGGCGGCGAACGCTAGCCGCTGCGATCACGCCGCTGCCCTGAGCCACCGCCACGGTGCCCCCATGCGCCTGCTTGCGCTGCTGATGCTGCTACTGGCCGCGCACGCCACGGCGGCCGCGCCGCGCATCCTGCGGCTATCCACCATCAGCCACGAGCCGGTGGGCGACACCGCCTTCCGCGTGCTGCAGCGGGCCTACCGCCAGCTGGGCATCGAGCCCGAGCTGGTACACCTGCCGGCCATCCGCGCGCTGGCGGCGGCCAACGGCGGCGACACCGATGGCGACGTGGCGCGCTATCCCGACATCGAGCGCGACAACCGCAACCTGCTGCGGGTGCCGGTGGCCATCATGCAGCTGCAGGTGTCGGCGGTGACCACCGGGCCACGCTTCGCCATCAGCGGCCGCGCCAGCCTGGCGCCGTACAGCCTGTGCATCCGCCGCGGCATCCAGCCCACCGATGACTACACCGCCGGCCTGACGCGCTTTGCCGCCAACAGCGATCTGCAGTCGCTGGCGATGCTGCGCGCCGGCCGCTGCCAGGTGGCGCTGTTCAGCCAGTATTCCTGGCTGGCCATCGATGCGGCCAACGGCGGGCCGCTGCGCCTGCTGGCGCCGCCGCTGCTGCACATGACGCTGTACCACTACCTGCACCGCCGCCACGCCGCACTGCTGCCGCGCATCAGCCGCGTGCTGCGCGCCATGCGGCAGCGCGGCGAGATCCAGCGCATCGTGGCGCAGGCGGAAGTGCCGCTGCACCAGGCGCGGCAGCGTCAGACGCTGCGCTGAGCGGTCAGCAGCGCCAGGCCGCGCCGCGCCAGCTGGCCGCCGTCGCCGCGCCCCAGCAGCTGGCGGTCGTGGTGTGCGCTTTGCACCAGGCCGAACAGCATGAAGGCCAGCAGCGCCGGATCGCTGCCCGCCGGCAGCTCGCCGTTGTCGGCGGCATCCTGCAGCATGCGCTGCAGCGAGTCGCGCAGCCGCGCCTGGCCGGCCAGCAGCGCCTCGCGCACCATGCCCGGCTGGTCGTCGAACTCGTAGCAGGCCGCCAGCAGCGGGCAGCCGCCGGGGTAGCGCCCGCCCTCCAGCCGCCCGACCCAGGCATCGAACAGCGCGTTCAGCCGCGCCAGCCCGCGCGGCAGCACCAGCACCGGCTGCAGCGTTTCGGCGACGAACTGCGCCTGCGCCGCCTCCACCACCGCCAGCTGCAGCGCCTCCTTGCTGCCGAAGTGGGCGAACAGCCCGCTTTTCGACATGCCGCTGGCCGCCGCCAGCTCGCCGATGGTGAGCGCGGCAATGCCGCTCTGGCTGGCCAGCGCCAGCGCCTGTTGCAGGATTGCCTCTCGGGTAACCGCTTTTTTACTCATTGCTGCTTGCCTTGCCGGGGTTTACGTGCAAAATAGCACGATCGTACTTTTTTGGAAGCACCCATCATGACCGTGTTCCACAAACAGGTGGAAATCCGCTGGGCGGACATCGACGCCAACCAGCACCTGCGCCACAGCGCCTATGCCGACCTGTGCGCGCACAGCCGCATCGAATGGCTGCAGGCGGCCGGCTTCGGCCCGCAGCAGTTCCAGGCGCTGGCGTTCGGCCCGGTGCTGTTCCGCGAGAGTACCGAATATCGCCGCGAAATCCACCTCGGCGAGCGCATCGACATCCGCCTGAGCCTGGCCGCCGCCAGCCCGGACAACGGCCGCTGGACCTTCCGCCACGAGCTGTACAAGCCGGACGGCCAGCTGGCCGCCATCCACGAGGTCACCGGCGCCTGGATGAGCCTGGCGGCGCGCAAGCTGATTCCGCCGCCGGCCGCACTGCAGCCGCTGCTGGCCGAGCTGAGCCACAGCGCCGATTTTGCGCTGCTGCCGCAGCCGGTCTACAAGTAACCCCGCCGGAGTCTCGCCATGCCTGTTGCAGCCATGATCGCCATCGCCGTGGTGGCGCTGATCCACGTCTATATCCTGGTGCTGGAAATGCTGCTGTGGACACGCCCGGCCGGGCGCCGCGCCTTCGGCCTGACGCCGCAGTTCGCCGCCGACAGCCGCGTGCTGGCCGCCAACCAGGGGTTGTACAACGGCTTCCTGGCCGCCGGCCTGCTGTGGAGCCTGCTGCCGGGCAGCCCGGCCGGCATCGCGCCGTTCTTCCTCGGCTGCGTGCTGCTGGCCGGGGTGTTCGGCGCCGTCACCGCCAGCCGCAAGATCCTGTATGTGCAGGCGCTGCCGGCGGCCATCGCGCTGGCGCTGCTGCTGTAGCGCTGCGGCCAACGTTGGCCGCAACGGCCCGGCGGCAGGCGCAGCCGTCAGCATCGTGCGGTGCCTGGCCGCGGCGGGGGGTGACAGCATAAGCGGCAGGGCGGCGGGCAAACGCGTACAATGCCGCCATCCGGCCGGAGCCTGTGCTACCGGCCGCCCTTTTTTCCGGAAAGAAGCCATGTCCACCCTCACCGAACTGTTGCAGACCGCCGATAGCCATCGCGCCGCGCTGCTGCCCCGCCTGGCGGCAGAAAACACCACCGCCTACCGCCTGTTCCACGGCAGCGCCGAAGGCCGCCCCGGCCTGACCATCGACCGCTACGGCGATGTGCTGCTGCTGCAGACCTTCCACACCCCGCTGTCCGACGACGAGTACGCGGCGATCGTGGCGCACTACGCGCCGCTGGACCTGCTGCCGGTGTACAACGACCGCAGCGGCGCCAATTCGCGCATCGGCAACCGCCTGCCGCCGGAACAGCTGGAGCAGGCGCAGCTGCCGCGCACCGTCAGCGAGCTGGGGGTGAACTACCACTTCCAGGCGCGGCACCAGGGCCAGGACCCGTGGCTGTTCCTCGACCTGCGCGCCGGCCGCCGCCGCGTGATGCAGCTGGCCGCCGGCAAGAGCGTGCTCAACCTGTTCGCCTACACCGGCGGCGTGGGCGTGGCCGCCGCCAAGGCCGGCGCCAGCTTCGTGATGAACGTGGACTTCGCCGAATCCAGCCTGCAGGTGGCACGCGCCAACGCCAAGCTCAACGCGCTGGCCACCCGCCCGCGCTGCGTGCAGAGCGACTGCTTTGCCGCGCTGCGCCAGCTGGCCGGCATCGGCCAGCCCAAGGTGGTGCGCGGCAAGAAAATGCCGCCGTTCCCGGTGCTGGAAGCACGCCAGTTCGACGTGGTGTTCCTCGACCCGCCGCGCTACGCCAAGAGCCCGTTCGGCGTGGTGGACCTGATCAACGACTACCCGGCGCTGTTCAAGCCGGCGCTGCTGGCCACCGCGCCCGGCGGCGTGCTGATCTGCTGCAACAATGTGGCGCAGGTGGACCGCGAGGCCTGGCTGGCACAGCTCAAGCGCAGCGCCGAAAAAGCCGGCCGCCCGGTGCGCGATGCGGAGTGGATTACGCCGGAAGACGACTTCCCCAGCTTCGACGGCCAGCCGCCGCTGAAGATGGTGCTGCTGCACGTCTGAGCCGGCGTCGCGCCGGCAAAGGTTGGCCGCATTGCCGGCCGGCCAGCAATGCCGTTCACCGTCACCGGTGGACGGCATTTTTCATGGCCGCGCCGCCGCGGCGGCGGCCGGTCGCGGGCAGGGCATGCCACAGTCAACTTCATGATTGGCCACGGGTTTCCTACACTTAAGACTGGTACCCGGAGAAAGCCCATGCAAGCTCCCCCCACACCTGCCGGCGAGCAGGCCAGACTCGCCCTGTTGCAGCGTACCGCGCTGCTGGATACCCCGCCGGAGCCGGAGCTGGATCGTATCGTCAGCCTGGCCGCCGCCATATTCGATGCGCCCACCGCGCTGCTGAGCCTGGTGGATCACGACCGGCAGTGGTTCAAGGCGCGCCACGGCATGGCGCTGCACGAGACGCCGCGCGAGGTGTCGCTGTGCGGCCACGTGGTGGCCAGCGGCAGCATGCTGGTGGTGGAAGACACGCTGCAGGATCCGCGCTTTGCCGACAACCCGCTGGTCACCGAGCTGGGGCTGCGCTTTTACGCCGGCGCGCCGCTGCGGCTGGACGGCAGCCACACCATCGGCACGCTGTGCATCAACGATCGCCGGCCGCGGCCGTTCGGCGCCAGCGAGCAGCAGCAGCTGCAGCTGCTGGCCGATACCGTGTGCGAGCTGCTGCGCACGCGCATGACGCAGCAGGCCATCGCCCAGCAATGCGAGCGGCTGGTGAGCGTCAACCAGGCGCAGGCCGGCTTTCTGCTGGACCGCAATATGGAGCCCGCCAGCCAGACCATCCTGGCGCCGCTGCTGGAAAGCAGCGGCAGCCGGCTGGGCTTCATCGCCAGCTGCCAGCTGGACCACGACGGCAACCTGTACCTGGACATCCTCGGGCTGGCGCAGAACGACGCCATCGCCATGGCCTGGCTGCTGCCGCTGCTGCAAAAGCACGACAGCAGCTACCGGCTGTACGGCTTCGACCACATCCTGGCCTCGGCGCTCAGCGACGGCGACCCGCTGGTGATCAACCAGCCGCGGCTGTTCGCCGAGGAGGACACCCGGCTGGCGCAGCTCACCTCGCTGCTGGCGATTCCCTGCTTCTGCCACGGCACGGTCAAGGGGCTGATGGTGCTGGCCGACCGCCCCGGCGGCTACGAGCCGGAGCTGGTGGCGCAGCTGTCCACCCTGGCCGACACCATCGGCTCGCTGCTGCACGTGCGCGACCTGGAGCTGGCGCGGCACGCCGCCGAGGCCGAGCTGGCGCGCCAGGCCAGCATCGACCCGCTCACCGGCCTCGCCAACCGCCGCGCCTTCCTCGAACGCTGCCAGGGCGCGCTGCAGCTGCTGCAGCGCTACCAGACCAGCTTCAGCGTGCTAATGCTGGACCTGGACCACTTCAAACTGATCAACGACGGCTTGGGCCACGCCGCCGGCGACTACGTGCTGTGCGAAATTGCCCAGCTGCTGCGCCAGCAGCTGCGCGACACCGACCAGATCGCCCGCTGGGGCGGCGAGGAATTCTGCATCCTGCTGCCGCAGGAGGACGGCGAGCGCGCGCTGCAGCTGGCCAACCGCCTGCGCGACGCCATCGCCAACCTGGAGCTGAGCTGGCACGAGCGCATGATCCAGCTCACCGTCAGCATCGGCGTGGCCGGCATGCTGTCGCCGCAGGACAATATCGACACCCTGCTGGCGCGCGCCGACCAGGCGCTGTACGCCGCCAAGCTGGCCGGCCGCAACCGCTGCCTGCAGGCCGACGAGTAGCCGGCGGCCTGCCGCGCGTTACAATGCGGCCATGCTCCAGATCAAATACCTCGCCGGCTACCCGGAACCCCTGCTGCAACAAGTGGCGGCGCTGCTGGACAGCGGCCAGCTGGGCAGCTGGCTGGCCCGGCGCTACCCGGACCGCCACGACATCCAGACCGACCGCGCGCTGTACGACTACGTCAGCGAGCTCAGGCAGCGCTACCTGAAGAACACCGCCGCGCTGGCGCGGGTGCAGTACGACAACACCCTGCACCCGGTGAAAGGCACGCTGGGCAGCAATGCCTTCGTGTCGCGGGTGCAGGGCGGTAAGCTCAAGCGCAAGAACGAGATCCGCATCGCCACGCTGTTCCGCGACACCCCGCCGCAACTGCTGCGCATGATCGTGGTGCACGAGCTGGCGCACCTGAAAGTGAAGGAGCACGACAAGGCCTTCTACCAGCTGTGCAACCACATGGAGCCGCACTACCACCAGCTGGAATTCGACCTGCGGCTGTGGCTGCTGGCGCGCGAGCAGGGCGACGGCGCCAGCGGCTGATGACGCAGCCGCTGCGGCCAACCTTGCCGCCTGGCGCGGCAAAGCGGCGCCAGCGCGGGGCAGGGCGGGGCAGGGCGGGGCAGGGCGGGCGGTCAGCGCGCCGGGTAGACCGCTGCCAGCAACGGCGCCAGCTCCAGCGTCGGCGCCAGTTGCAGCAGCAGCTGGCAGGTGTCATCCACGCCGTGGGTGAGATGGCGCTGCGAGTGGCGCGCCACGCCGGCCATCATCCGGTCCAGCATGTGTTTCTGCAGATTGACCATCGACACGATATTGATGCTGTGTGCCAGCTCATGCGCCTCGCACCACTGCATCAGCTCCTGCAGCGGCGGGATCACCTCCGGCCCGCCCAGCTGCCAGTGGCGGATATCGTTGACCCGCAGCCACGGCCCCGGCCCCAGCGCCTCGGCCGCCGCGCGCACCGCGTCGCGGTAATTGCAGGCGAACTGGTAATTGATACCGCCGGACACCACGATCCACAGCACGCGGCCGGCCGTGTGGATGCGGTAGTCGCCATGAGCCTGCATCGTCGTCGCGCCATCAGCAAAAGTCATGCTGCAGTGTAGCCAAAAGCGCCGCCACGGCTCAAACCCGGCCACACCTTTGCGGTATCATCTGCCCCTTGCCATCGAGGAGAGCCGCCATGAGCGACACCAGCGCCAGCCCGAAACCCTGTTACAAATGCGGCGCCCCCGCCGAGCTGGTCAAAGCCGGCTCGCGGCGCTTCTGGGTGCAGTGCACGCGCTACGCCGGCCAGGGCAACTGCAGCGCCATCGGCCCGCAGGCCGACAACAAGAAAGAGGCCGTCGCCGGCTGGAACAAGATCCGCTAAACGCGGTCTGTCTTCCGGCCTACGGCTGCGCCGCGCGCTGCCCGGCGACTAGCAGCGCCGCCGACGGCCACCCCAGAAACCAGCACCGGGCCGCCCGCAGCCGCGCGGCCCGCCCCCGGAAGCGAACACAGGCATGGAGCTGTTCAAACTGCTGCACACGCTAGGACAACGTGTGCGCGACACCCTGAGCATGGAAGAAGGCGACGGCGTGGACCAGCCGGCCGCGCCCGCGGCCGCCGAGCCCGCCCCCAGCGCCAGCCCGGCCGCCAAACCCCGCCGCAACCTGCTCAGCGAGATGCCCGACGCCGCCCCGGCCGCCAGCGAACCCGCCGCGACCGCACCGGCACCGGCACCGGAAATCATCACCCTGCCGCCACGGCAGCCCAAGCCGCTGGCGCCGCCTGCGCCGCAGCCCGAGATCATCCGCGAGCTGCCCAGCCAGCTGCCGCGCTACAAGCACAGCGCCACACCGCCGCCGGCGGCGCCGCTGCCGGTGATCGGGCTGGACGAGGTGCAGCACAACCTGCAGCGCGATCTCAAACGCCGCGGCCAACGTGGCCAGCCACAGCCGCCGCAAGCCAAGCCCGCGCGCGACCTGCCGCTGATCGATCCGGCCGAAGTGCGCGCCAGCCTGCAGCAGCTGCACGGCAAGCCGTCGCCCGCCGCCGGCAGCCGCCCGGCAGCACCAGCCGCCGGCAAGCCCGTGGCCGCCAGCGAAGCGTACTATCCGCCGGACCCGGCCCCCAGCTTCACCGCGCCCTTGCCGCAGGACGAACGCGAACGCGCCGCCGCCGCACTGTTCGGCCCGCAATCGCGCTTCAGCGCCGGGCGCGAGCCGCTGCCCGCCGAGACCGAGACCGAGATCGAAGCCTTGCCGCTAGAGGACCACGCACTCGCGGCACTACCGCCGGCCGTGGCAAGCGCACCAGCGGCCGCCGCCAGCCTGGCCGCCCAGCCGTGGCCACCGCACGCCGCGACCGAGGCCCAGCCCGTGCCAGACCGCGCACCCGCGGCACTGCCGCCGGCCGTAGAAAGCGCGCCAGCGGCCGCAGCCAGCCTGGCCGCGCAGCCGTGGCCGTCGTACACCGCGACCGAGGCCCAGCCTGTGCCGGACCGCGCGCCTGCGGCACTACCACCGGCCGAGGAAAGCACGCCACCGGCCGCAGCCAGCCTGGCCGCACAGCACGCGGCAACCACCATCGGCGTTGCCGACTACGCGACCAGCGCCACGCCCGAGCTAGCGCCGGCGCCAGCTCACGCCGCAGACCCCGCGCCCACTCTGCCCGCCAGCCAGCCGGCAGCGCCGCTAACCCTGCCGGCGGCCAGCCGTGCGCCGCGTTCGCCCTGGCAGCAGCGCCAGGCGGGCAGCTGGCACGCCGCGCCGCAAGCCGCCAGCCACTTCAGCAGCGTGGCAAGCGTAGCGGCCGCCACCGACAGCACGGCACATCACCAACCGGAACACGGCAGCAATGACGACGCCGTAGTCGAACCGCGCCCGGCCAGCGCCACGCAGGCCAGCAGCGCACAGCCCGAACCCGCCACGGTCGCCGGCGAACCCTCGCCGCCGGCAGCCACCACGGCGCCGTGGGAGCAGGCCGCGCCCGCCGGCGGCTGGCAGCAACAGCCGTCGCGCAGCGGCGACCTGGTCTGGCATGTGCTGGACGCCAGCGACGATGCGACCGACAGCGCCAGCCCGGCAGCCAAGCCGGCGCTGCCGTGGCAGCTACTGAACGACAGCGCCGTTGCCGACAGCAGCAGCGCCGACGCCACCGACACGCACAGCGACGATGACCGCCGCCAGCCGCCTGATGCGGACAGCGCCGAACCCGCCACCTTGGCCGCCACGCCGTGGTCAGCGCCAGCGCAGCAGCTGCCGCTGATGCCACCGCCGCGCCACATCCCGGTGGTGTACGGCGACGTGACGCTGCCGTCGCTGGAACTACTGCGACCGGCGGAAACCAGCAAGGCGGTGCAGAGTGAGGACTACCTGATCGAGCGCGGCATCCTGATCGAGGAAAAGTGCGCCGAGTTCAAGGTCAAGGTGGCGGTGGTGGATGCCTACGCCGGCCCGGTGATTACCCGTTACGAGGTGGAACCGGCGGTGGGCGTGCGCGGCAGCCAGGTGGTGAACCTCAGCAAGGACCTGTCGCGCGCGCTGGGCCTGGCCTCGATCCGCATGGTGGAAACCATCCCCGGCAAGACCTGCATGGGGCTGGAGCTACCCAACCCGCAGCGGCAGATGATCCGCCTGTCGGAGATCTTCGGCGCCGAGGTGTTCACCGGCAACGCCTCCAAGCTGACGCTGGCGCTGGGACAGGACATCACCGGCGCGCCGGTGGTCACCGACCTGGCCAAGGCGCCGCACCTGTTGGTGGCCGGCACCACCGGCTCCGGCAAGTCGGTGGGCGTCAACGCCATGATCCTGTCGATGCTGTTCAAGGCCACGCCGGACGAAGTGCGCTTCATCATGATCGACCCCAAGATGCTGGAGCTGTCGGTGTACAACGACATCCCGCACCTGCTGGCACCGGTGGTCACCGACATGAAGCTGGCCGCCAACGCGCTGAACTGGTGCGTGGGCGAGATGGAAAAGCGCTACCGGCTGATGAGCCACCTCGGCGTGCGCAACATCGCCGGCTACAACGACAAGGTGCGCGCCGCCGAGGCCGCCGGCCTGCGCCTGACCAACCCGTTCACGCTGACGCCGGAAACCCCGGAACCGCTAACCACGCTGCCCTTCATCGTGGTGGTGGTGGACGAGTTCGCCGACCTGATGATGGTGGCCGGCAAGAAGATCGAGGAACTGATCGCGCGCCTGGCGCAGAAGGCACGCGCCGCCGGCATCCACCTGATCCTGGCCACGCAGCGGCCGTCGGTGGACGTGATCACCGGCCTGATCAAGGCCAACATCCCCACCCGCGTGGCGTTCCAGGTGTCCAGCAAGATCGACAGCCGCACCATCCTCGACCAGATGGGCGCCGAAAGCCTGCTGGGCCAGGGCGACATGCTGTTCCTGCCGCCGGGCACCGGCTACCCGCAGCGCGTGCACGGCGCCTTCGTCACCGACGAGGAAGTGCACGCGGTGGTGGAGTACCTGAAGCAGTGGGGCGAACCGGACTACGTGGAAGGCCTGCTCACCGGCGAATCGGTAGCCGACGAGGAGCAGCTGGAGGCCAAGGGCAAGGCGGCCGCCGGCAGCGAGGCCGACCCGCTGTACGACGAGGCGGTGGAGATCGTGCTGCGCACCCGCAAGGCATCGATCTCCTCGGTGCAGCGCCAGCTGCGCATCGGCTACAACCGCGCCGCACGGCTGATCGAGGACATGGAGGCCGCCGGCATCGTCTCGGCGATGGAAAGCAACGGCAACCGCACGGTGCTGGTACCGCAGCGGGATTACTGAACCCGACCCGCCAGGCAAACATGCCGCCCAACCGCAAGGTGGGCGGCATGTTTTTGGACCGTACACGGTAGGGCGGAAGCCCGATGCAGGTGGGCGCTTAGTGTGCCTAACCTCGTAGGGCAGGTTGGCCGCAGGCCATACCCGCGCGACGTTGGCGGCTTGCGCGGGTATGAACCGCTGGTTCAACCCGCCCTACAACATACGGAACAAAAACGTTGGCCACATCAACCCACGCCCACAACATGCGGCCAACGTTGTGTAGCACCCAAACTGCCCCACGGGGAGCGCCGGCAAAAACGGTATCCGCAAGGTTTTAAGCGGCCGCTTTGTCTGAGCCGCGCGACGTTAGCGCGCGGCGAGTTCGGCCGCGCCTTGCGGCTGCCGTTTTTGGCGGGGTTTCGCGGACCATAAGGGGCGAGCGGGGGTGGAGGGGGGCGGCGGCACGCCCCCCTCCCCGTACGCCGGGCGGAACCGGCGATTTCAAATAGCATCCGCGCAGCGGATACAAAACCAGACGCGGTAAACGTTGGGCCTCGCTGCGCTCGACCCCACCTACCGCCCGCTGGCGGCGGAGGTGGATCACCCCGTGTAGGGCGGGTTGGCCTCGGACCAGACCCGCGCAAGGTTGGCCGCATCGCGGCGAAACGCCCTGCCCAGGCAGCCTCAATCAAAGCGCAGCGTGTAACGCAACTCGCTGGACGCCTCGCGCCCGGCGCGGGCGATCAGCGACAGCTTCTGCGACAACTGGTAGCTGATGCGCACCGCCTGCTCGGCGCTCTTCAGCCCGTACTCGTAGCCGACGTACAGCTCGCGCGTCAGCTGCTTGCCCAGCGTCACCACCTGCTCGGCCGGGTTCACCGTGCCGTCGCTGCTGGTGCTGGCGGCGCGCGACTGCACCCCCACGTCGTCGAACAGCCCGACGCGGTCGTTGAGCATGCCGGCCAGCAGGCCGCCGGCCGAGGCGGCGCCGCCCATGCCGTTGCTGCTGTCGCCCAGCGTGGCGGCGCGGCCCAGCACCAGCCACGACAGCTTGTCCTTCTCCGACATCGCCTCGTCCGCCACCAGCGTCACCGACGGCAGCAGCACCGAGCCGCCGATCTCCACCCCGGCGCCGACGCTGGAATTGCGCCGCGTGGCGCGGATGTCCAGCGACGGGTTGTCCAGCGCGCCGTTGAAGGTGATCAGCCCCTTGTCGATGTCCAGATCCTGGGCGTAGGCCTTGAAGCGGCCCTTGTCCACCCGCACCTGGCCGCGCGCCTGCAGCGCGCCGCCAGGCTCGGCCAGCAGCCGCACATTGCCGCCCAGCCAGGCATCCAGCCCGTTACCGCTGAAGCGGAAATCCTTGCCCAGCGCGATGTTCAGGTCCACCCCCAGCGGCAGCGTGCTGTCGCCGTCCACCACCACCTCGCGCCCGACCACGCTCACGTCGGACGACAGCCGCGGCCCGCCCAGCTTGGGCAGCTCCATGCGCGCCTGGTCCACCCCCAGCTCGCCGCGCAGGAACACCTTGCCCTGCTCCAGGGTGATGCGGCTGTTGCCGGACACCGTCAGCCGCCGCCCCGGGCGCTCGATCAGCGCGAAGCGCGCCAGCCGCAGGTTGATCGCCGCCCCCGGCTGGTCGCCGTCCAGCGCCAGGTTGCCGCTGGCCTGCAGCTCGCCCTGCTTGCCGAAGCTCAGTTTGTCCACCAGCAGCGCGCGCTGCTGCAGCCGCGCCAGCAGCACGCCGTCTTCCAGGCGGATGCCGTTCTTGCGCTCGCTAAAGCGCAGCTGCTGGCCGTTGATGTCGCCGTTGTACAGCGGCGCCAGCAAGGGGCCGGACAGCCGCACGTCGGCAGTCAGCGCGCCGTCCAGGTCGTAGCCATTGCCCAGCCATTGCTGGAAAACACCCAGCGTCGGCACCGCCAGCTGCACCCGGGCGGCAATCTGCGCCGCCGCCAGCGTGCCGCCGGCCGGCAGCTGCAGCGTGCCCTCGCCATTGAGGCGGCCGAAGCGGCTGTCCAGCGCCAGCTTCAGCGGCGCCGCCGGCCCCAGCCCCAGCTGCAGCTCGGCGCGGCTCAGCCCCAGCGCCTGCGGGCCGCGCTGCCGCTGCGGCAGCAGCACGTCGCCGCGCTCGCGGCGCAGGTTGAGGCGGCCCTGCGGCCAACCTTGCTGCCCGGCCAGCGCCCAGTCGGCGGCCAGCACCAGATCCTGCTGCAGCGGCAGCTTCAGCCACGGCGCCAGCGCCGTCAGCGCCAGGCCGTTCACCCGCCCGCTGCTGTGCCAGCCGGCGGCGCGCTGCCAGCCGCTGTCCTCCAGCTGCCATTGCGTGCCCAGCGCCTGCCAGCGGCTGGCGCCCAGCGCCACGCTATCGGCGGCCAGTTGCAGCGCCACCGGCGCCTCCAGCCGCAGCGCCACGCCGCCGGCCGCCTGCAGGCTGTTGAGGCGGCCCTGCCAGCGCAGGCTTTGCGGTGCCAGCCCGCCGCTGAGCGCCAGGCCGATGCTCTGCGGCTTGTCGCCCAGCTGGCCGCGCGCCTCCAGCTGCAGCTGGTGCGCGGCGCGGTTGCCGCTGGCGCTCAGCTGCAGATTGTCCAGCCGCTGACCGCCAGCCTGCAGCTCGTGGCCGTTCAGCTGCAGGCGGAACGGGCTGTCCTGCTGCAGGCCGCTGCTGCCCTCGCCCTGCAGGCTGCCGATGCTGACGCCGCCCGGCAGCCGCAGCGCCTGCGCCGCCAGTTTGCCGGCCACGTCCGGCCGCGCCGGGGTGCCGGCCAGCTGCAGGCTGGCGTTCAGCTCGCCGCCGAAGGCCGGCCCCAGCAGCGACAGCTGCGGCGCCGCCAGCTGCAGCGCCAGCGTATCGCCGGCGCGGCCGTAGCCGCCGCTGGCCTGCAGCCGGTTGCGCCCCAGCGTCAGGTCGGCCAGGACTTGCGTCACCCGTTGCGGCTGCCACTGCAGGCGCAGCTGCCCGCCCAACGGCGCGCGGCTGAGCTGGCTGCCGGCCAGTTGCAGCGCCACGTCCCCTTGCGGCGCGGCGGCCAGATTGGCGTGGCTCACCAGCGTGCCGTTGATGCTGCCATGCGGCCAACGTGGGTCGATGCGGGCCGGGTCGAAGCCCAGCAGCCGGCCGGCAAACGCCAGCTGCCGGCTGTCGAACTGCCAGCTGCCCTCGCCCTGCAGCCGGCCGAGGCCGGTGCGCAGCGCCAGTTCCGCCACTTCCAGCCGCCGCGGCGCCTCGGCCAGCCGCAGGCGGCCATCCAGCCCCAGCTCGCCGCTGCTGAGCTTGATGCGCAGTTGCGGCAGCCGCGCGCGGCCGGCGGCATGCAGCTCGCCGTCGATCAGGTGCGACGGCAGCGCGGCGTGCAGCTGGCGGCTGTCGATATGGCGCAGCTGCGCGTCCAGCGCCAGCGCGTCCGGCGCGGCGCTGCCACTGACGGTCAGCTCGCCGCCGGCCAGCTGTGCCTGCAGGCCGGGCAGGCGCAGCGTGTCGCCATCGATGCGGAACTCGCCCCACAGCAGCGACAGCGGCATCTGCTGCGCCGAGGCCGGCCCCGGCGCGCTGTTGAGCAGCGAGATGCCGCCGCGCACCGAGTCGGCGTCCTGCGGCTCCACGCTGACCGCCAGCGCCAGCCGCGCCTGCGGCAGCCCCGGCAGCAGCGCCTGCGGGTTGACGCCGCCGACGCGCGCGTCCAGCCGCCGCAGCCGCTGCAGCGGCACCGCGGCAAACGGCTGCAGTTCGCTCGTCAGCTTGATCAGCAGGCCGCGGGCGGCGATCTCGCCGGCCAGCCGCGGCTGCAGCAGCGAGCCGGCCAGCGCCAGCTGCCCGCGCGCGGCCACGCCTTCCAGCTCGCCCTGATAGCGCAGCTGGCCGGCCAGCTGGAACGGCGCCGCGTCCCGCACCGTCAGGCCGACGGTGGCGCCGCCCCACGGCGTGTCCAGCTGGCGCAGCGTCAGCCGGTGGCGGCCGCCGTCGTAGCGGTAGGTGGCGCGCAGCGCCGCCAGCAGCGGTTGCCCCGGCTGGCTGAAGCTGTCGATCGCCAGCGCATCCAGCCGCACCGGCAGCGGCAGCGCCAGCGAGCGCGGTACCTGCGGCGGCGCGGCCGGTCTGGCGGCCGGCTTGCCGGCATAGCGGATGTCGCCGATGGCCAGCTGGCGGATATGCAGCTGGCCGCGCCACAGCGCCGCCGGCTGCCAGTCCAGCCGCAGCCGGCTGATGTCCAGCCGCGTGCCGGCGTGCTGCCAGGACAGCTGCTGCAGGGTAAAGCCCTGCCACAGCGTGCCATCGCTGCGGCCAACCTTGAGGCTGCCGCCGCTGACGCTGTCGGCCCAGCGCCACAGGGTGGCGAAGCCGGCCGGGGTGGCACTGAGCCAGGCCAACAACACGGCGGCGGCCAGCAGCAGCAACAGCGGCGTAGCGAGCAGCCACGGCCACCAGCGGCGGCGCGGCGCGGGCGCAGGCGCGGTGGCGGCTTCGGTGGCGGGATCGAGTTCGGGCGGAGTCATCTGCGGCATCAGAACGCCAGACCCAGGTTGAGGTTCCAGCGCCAGCGCTTGTCGCGGTTGCCGTGGGCGATGTCGAACGCCAGCGGCGCCAGCGGGCTGAGCCAGCGCGCGCCGACGCCGTAGGCGGTGGCCAGGTTGAGTTTCTGCCACGACTGGGCGGCGTCGCCGGCATCGACGAACACCGCCGCGCGCCAGTTCTGTGTGAGCGGGTACTGGTATTCCACGCTGGCGGTGGTCAGCACGCGGCCGCCGCTGATGCTGCCGTCGCTCTCCTCCACCCCCAGGCTCTGGTATTCGTAGCCGCGCACGCTGTTGACGCCGCCGGCCTTGAACAGCCGCGAGGTCGGCACCTCGGTGGTATCGGCGGCAAACACCTGGCCGCCTTCCAGCCGCGACACCAGCGTGCCGCGCAGCCAGTTAGGCGACCAGTAATTGGCCAGCCGCACATAGCCGCGCTGGAAGCGGGTGTCCGAGCCCAGGTCGCCCACCGTGGCCGCCACTTGTGCCTCCAGCAGGTAGCCGCTGCTGGGGCGCAGCAGGTTGTCGATGGCGCGCTGCGTCCAGCCGTAGGAGGCGATCAGCGATTTGCTGTCGCGGGTCAGCACGTCGTTTTCGTGCTCCTGCTCCAGCACGTATTCCAGCCCCAGCCGCGATTCGACATTGCCGTTCTGGCGGATGCGGAACACCCCCAGTTCGCGGCCGTCGGTGAGCACGCCGTTGCTGTCCTCGCGGCTGGCGTGCAGGTTGATGGCGTGCGAATAGCCGCCCACCTCGCGCGGGAAGCCCAGCCCCAGGTCCAGCTGCTGCTTGTCGCGCTTCCAGTCCAGCACCACCGAGCCGGTATAGCCGCGGCGGAACAGGTTGTAGTGCTCGTAGCCCAGCCGCACGCCGGGGCCGTCGCCGGTGCTGTAGTTCAGGCCCAGGTCCAGCTTCTGCCGCTGCACCTCGCTGACGCTGACGCCGATCGGCACGCTGCCGTCCTGCAGCTGCTCCCACAGCGGCGCCACCACCACGCCGCTGTAGTGGCTGTCTTTTTCTAGGCTGCTCTGGTAGTCGAGGATGTCCTGCTGGCGGAAATCGCTGCCGGCGCTGAAGTTGGCCTGGCCGCGGATCACGCTTTCCGGGTAGCGCGCGGCACCGCTGACCACCAATGCGCCGTAGCGGATGCGCGGGCCGCTGTCGATGGTGACGCTGAGCGTGGCGCGGCGGCTGGCCGGATCGATCTCGGCGCGCGAGGCGACGATGCGCGCCTGCGGGAAGCGCTCCAGCAACAGCGGGCGCAGCGCGGCCTTCTTGCTGTCGTCCCAGTCGCCCTGGCGGAACACCGCGCCCTGCGGCAGGCTCCAGCCCGCCTCGGCGTCGGCGACGAAGCGCGCGTAATCGGCCTCCTGCGTCACCGCGCCGCGGTACTGCAGCGTTACCTGCGCCACCGTTACCGGCAGCCCGGGGCGCACACTGACCCGCACCTGCTGGCCGTTACGCTGCACGCTGACCTCCGGCGCGAAATAGCCCTCGGTTTCCAGCAGCGTCTTCACCTCGGCCGGCGTGGCCTCCAGCATCGCCGCCAGGTCGCGCTCCTGCAGCGTGTCGTCGGCGCGCAGCTGCACCAGGTCGAGGTTTTCCTCCAGCAGCGGCTGCAGCAGCAGCGGCGCGTCGATCTCGACCTGATAATCCAGCGCCAGGACAGGCAGCGGCAGGCACAGCAGCAACAGGGGCAAATAGCGCATCAAGGAATATCCGGGGTGAATCGCGCTATGGTAGTGCAGATGCCGCGGCAGCGTCAGCCACCGCCGGCTAGGCGCGCACCGCGCGCCCGGCGATCACCAGCGCGATGCCACCGAGGATCGCCAGCGCCGCCAGCCCGGTGCGCCAGCCCAGCGCCTCGCCCAGCAGCAGCCAGCCGGCCACCGCCGCCAGCAGCGGCACGCTCAGCTGCACCGTGGCCGCGGTGGCGGCGCCCAGGCCGCGCAGCGCGGTGTACCAGATGGCGTAGCCGATGCCGGAGGCCAGCGCGCCGGACGCCAGCGCGTAGGCGACGCCGTCCCACGCCGGCAGCTGCGCCGGCGGCCACAGCAGCAGCGGCAGCAGCGCCAGCGGCACCGCGCGCAGGAAGTTGCCGGCGGTGAGCTGGGTGGGGTCGCCGCCGCCGCGCCCCAGCAGCGAATACACGCCCCAGGCCACGCCGGCCAGCAGCATCAGCAGCATGCCGTCCAGCGGCGGCGCCGACACCCCCGGCAGCAGCAACAGCAGCAGCCCGCCCAGCGCGCAGGCAAAGCCCAGCCACTGCCGTGCGGCCAACCTTTCGCCCTGCCACAGGCCGTAGCCGATCATGCTGGCCTGCACCGCGCCGAACAGGCACAGCGCGCCGGTGGCGGTGGGCAGGTGGCGGTAGGCGAACGAGAACGCCGCCGCGTAGCCGAACAGCGCGCCGGCGCCGGCCCAGCTGCCGGCCTTCGTCCACAGCCCGTCGCGGCCGCGCACCAGCAGCGCCAGCACCAGCGCGCCGCTGGCCAGCCGCAGCAGGGTAAAGCTGGCGGCATCGATGCGCGTGGTGGCCAGCGCCAGCCGGCACAGCAGCGAGTTGCCGGCAAACGCCAGCATGGCGATCCAGGTCAGCAGCAGGGTACGGCGGTGTGGCGACACGGGCATGCTCGGCTCCGGGAATGACGATAGCGATGGCCCTACCATAGCGCATATTTCGCCGCCGGCATGGTCGCGGCGGCTGCGACTTTGGTGCTGGCGCGCAAGCTGTTACTGTTTATAACAGGATAACTACCCAGCTTGTACCGGTATCCAAGCCCGGTTACGGTGGCGGCATCCAACCCCGCGGAGCCCCGCCATGCAAGCCCACCAGCAAGCCACCACCCAGCAGTTCGACCCGCAGGCACAAGCCTATCTCACCAGCGCGGTGCACGCCGCCGGCCCCGACCTGGCGCAGGCCTGCCAGCTGCTGGCGGCCAACGTTGCCGGCCACGCCCGCGCGCTGGATGTCGGCTGCGGCGCCGGCCACCTCGCCTTCCAGCTGGCGCCGCTGCTGGGCCACATCACCGCGCTGGACCCGGCGCCGGCGATGCTGGACACCGTGGCCGCCAGCGCCGCCAGCCGCGGCCTGAATAACCTCGCCACCCAGTCCGGCCACGCCGGCGCGCTGCCGTTTGCCGACGCCAGCTTCGCGCTGGTGGCCAGCCGCTACAGCGCCCACCACTGGCTGGACCTGGCCGCCGGCCTGGCCGACATGCGCCGCGTCACCGCCCCCGGCGGCTACGTGCTGCTCATCGATGTGCAGGCGCCGGAAGACGCGCTGGCCGACACCCATCTGCAATGCTGGGAGCTGCTGCGCGACCGCTCGCACGTGCGCAACCGCAGCGACCGCGAATGGCGCGAGCTGTTCGCCGCCAGCGGCATCGAGCTCATCGCCCACCACAGCTGGCCGCTGCGGCTGGAGTTCGCCAGCTGGGTGGCGCGCATGCGCACGCCGCCGGAAAAAGTGGCGCTGCTGCGCCAGCTGCAGCAGGAGGCGCCGCAGGAAGTGGCCAGCGCGCTGCAGCTGGAGGCCGACGGCAGCTTCAGCACCGCCACCGGGCTGTGGTGGGGCCGGGTGCCGGCCTGAGCGGCGCCGCGCGCGCAATGCAAACCGCCCCCGGCAACGGGGGCGGTGCAATGGCCGGGCTACCGCATTACGCGCGGCAGCCGCGTCAATGCCCGGAAGTTTTCGAGAAGCCCTGCAGCACCACCACACCGGCCACGATCAGGCCGATGCCGAGATAGGCCGGGCCATCCAGCAGCTGCTTGTACAGCAGCTGCCCCACCAGCGCCACCGCCACGATACCGACCCCGCACCAGATGGCGTACACCATGCCCACCGGCAGGGTCTTCATGATCTGCGGCAGCAGGTAGAACGAGGTCACATAGCCCACCACCACCAGCACGCTGGGCAGCAGGCGGGTAAAGCCGTCGCTGGCCTTCAGGCTGCTGGTGGCCACCACCTCGGCCACGATGGCAATCGCCAGCATCAGATAGTTGTTCATCCTGCACCTCCCGTGGGCTCGTCCTTGGAACCTGTTCGAAATCTGCGCGGGTGCCGGCGCGTCTTCAGCGCCGGCACCCGCCGCTTGCTGGGCCACAACCGCACAGCCGCAAACAGTTGGCCGCATCTTATATCTGGTAATCAGGTACATTAAAGATAGAAACCATCTGAAAGACAGATAGATGAAATGGACGCTGGAACAACTGGCCACCTTCGTCGCCGCGGCGGAAGCGCCGTCGTTCTCCGCCGCCGCGCGCCAGCTGGGCCGCGCCCAGTCCGCGGTCAGCACCGCGATCGCCCTGCTGGAAGCCAGCCTCGATATCGAGCTGTTCGACCGTGGCGGCCGCCTGCCCAGCCTCACCCCCGCCGGCACGCTGCTGCTGGCGGAGGCGCGCGAACTGCTGCGGCAATGCCGCCATTTCGACAACCGCGCGCTGAGCCTGAGCAGCCGGCGGCCGGAACAGCTGACGCTGGCGCTGGACGAAGGCCTGCCCTACCCGGCCGAACTGGAACTGGTGCAGGCGCTGGACCAGGCCTTTCCGCAGCTGGAACTCACCCTGTGCCACGGCTCTGCGGCCAACATCGCCGACTGGCTGCGCGCCGGCCACGCCGACGTCGGCCTGGCCTTCCGCCGCATCCCCGCCGACGCCACGCTGGCCTCGGAACCGGTCGGCGCCGTGCCGCGCGTGCTGGTGGTGGGCAGCACCCACCCGCTGCTGCAGGAGCCGGACATCAACCGCCAGACGCTGGCGCGCCACCGCCAGCTGCTGGTCACCCCACGCCTGATGCAGGACGATGCCGCCGAACGCATCAGCCCGCAACTGTGGCGCACCGACAGCCTGTACGTGATCGCCGAACAGGCCGCCATGGGCCAGGGCTGGGCGGTGCTGCCGCTGAACATCGCGCGCTACCCGACGCTGAACGGCCAGCTGGTGGAAATCCACGCCCGCGACCTGGCCTTCCCGGCGCTGGAGGTGCACCTGTACTGGCGCGCCGGCCAGGAAGACGCCCCGCTGCTGCGCTGGCTGCGGCGCTACCTGGCGGGGGCGGTGTTTGCGCGCAGTGTGGGCTGAAGCGGGGAAGTGCGGCAGCGAGCAGTAGAACATGCGCTGCCCGCCTTGCGGCCAACGTTGGCCGCATCCCGCGCTGCGCTGCAGCGCCATCCGCCACCGCCGACAGGTCACGACAATTGTATGGCCGCGGTATCATGCCATAGTCAAGTTAGGTCGATTCAAGGTGGATAGCCATGCCGGACAGACAACTGACCACACGGGTGCAATGCAGCTGCGGTCACACCTCGCACATCACCATGGCCGGCAAAACGGCCAGCTACTGCCCCAACTGCGGTTGCCGTGTTTACTCGCCAGCAGCCAAGGAGCAGCCGTCCAACTGGACCATAGGCAGGCTTGCCCCGTGGGCACTGGGCGGCCTGGCCTTCATCTGGGGCCTGCAGAACTGGCCGCACACCGCCAGACCCGCGCAGCCGCCAGCGGTAGTCATGCCACCGCAAGCCATCCAAGCCATCCCCACCCCAGCAGCGCCCTTGCCGCCGCCTGTCGCCATCACGCAAGGCGATCAGGAAATGTGGACCCAGGCCCCCAGAGTGGCACCGTTTACTGTCAAGACGCCGGATGGCAGCAACAGCTACTACCTGAAGCTGGTAGATGCCAATACCAACCAGCCGGTGATGAGCCTGTTCGTGTTCCCGGCGCAGGAATACCGCAGCACCGTGCCGCTAGGCGCTTATAAATTACGCTACGCCCATGGGCCAATCTGGTACGGCAGCGAGCACTTTTTCGGCCCGCAGACCACCTTCATGGAGGCAAATAGCGTCTTCAATTTCACCCAGGAGGGTCAGCATTTGAAGGGGCATATCGTCAGCCTGATTAAGCAACCCATGGGAAACCTGCCGACGCAGGAGATTTCGCGGCAGGCGTTTTAGCCGGAATCGCGAGATAAGCGGTAAGCGGCAGCGCATGCGACGGATCGCCTGTCCTGCCTGAAAATGAAAAATGGCCTCCAAAGCTGGAGGCCATTTGCTAAGCTGATTACAGAAAGAAAAATCCAAAAACTCTAGCGTAATGAAAAATATCTAGGAATTTTTGTGATTTTTAAAAATTTGTAGGATCCCATTTCCATCTAGATTTGGGACTTTGCCAAATCAACGGGGTTCTAGTCGAAAGTGGGACGGATCGGGCACTGGCGTCCCATTTTCGTAGATGATCCTCTCCCAGGCTTTCTCACGTCGCTTCACCGTGTCGTGCCACTTCGTCAGGTCACCGACGCTGTGCTTGGCGAGGAACCGGTCAAGCGCTTCAGAACGAGTATATACCAGCTGGCGGCATGCTTCGATGCTGGTCCCCCGAAGGGGATAGATCGATACAGCCTTCAACATGAGCATGGCCTTTCTGGGCGAGTGACCAATCCTGTCAGCAATCTCAGTGCCGAAGATGTGCTGTCGGAGGAAGCGGTCCACATCGATCTTACGGACCCGCGAGCCATGGTGCTTACTATTCCCTAACTTGTGAGAGCGGATGTAGTCGTTCTGGGTGAGCCAGTAAGCCACCTGCTGTTTCACCCCCAACACTTCCGCGAGCTCGGGAATCGTAATCCAGTTGACCCGATCTGTTTGCATGGCGGCTCGCCACTGGACCAGATCCTTGCGCTTGAACACCCAGCGGCTGATACCGGCCTTGCCGATGAGCGTCCGGGTCAGCACCAGCGTCCCTGCCTTGACCTCCTCCACCAACGACACAATCTCGTCCGCGTTCCACTGCCAGTAATGCAGCACGTCAGCGAGCGAAATCTCGTCATCATCTACGCAGTAGACACGTGGCAGTTCCTCGCCCAGTTCTGATAGCTGATACACCTCCGTGCTGGAGATGCACCATGGCAGGTGCTGCTGGTCGTTCACACGCCTGGCAGATGGGAAAAGCAGCTTCAGTATCCGTCGCAGCCTGACCTTGCCCAGCCCGAGGATTTCCATGGCTTTGGCCATGGTGATCTCGCCCGCCAGCTCCTCCTCTACTCGTGCCAGCTGGTCTTTCCGCACCATCAGGAAGTGTCTGCTCTTGGCACTGATCGTCTCTTGGCCATCCAGTTGCCCTGAGCGGACGAGATACCGCAGCCTGGCCATCGAGATACCCAGTCGATCAGCTGCTGCCTTGCCAGGAATCCACTGTACGTTCTCCAGTACGGTGTTGGTCAGGCGTCGGTTGCGCTTGGCAAGCGCACCTTTCCAGTTATGGGTGACCCACAGTTCAAAGGCTTCCCGCACCGGACCGTAGACTCCTCCGCGCAAACCTCCTTTATATAGGTACTGGTACGCCTCCTTGAAAACGGCCTTCAGACTGATCCTGGCCTCACCGCCGGTGTTTTGCAGCACGTCGAGGGCCTGGTGGAACTTCTCAGGCCAAAAGACCAGCATCTCTGCCGCCAGTGACGAAATGGTCCAGGACACAACCATCGCACCAGAGTTGGCGATCTTGAGCGGCTTCTGACTGGCCGCCGGATCCAGATACACCCCCAAGTATCGGATCAGCAATTGCACTTGAGCAATCGTCATCCCTTGGAATGGGTAGCCATGCTGGTAGCGGATGTCCTGTCTGAACAGTATCTGCTCTAGTACCTCGCCGAGCAGGATGCCTGCAGGGGGCGCATCCTCCGGAATTTCCTGCCGCAGATCCGCACCACAGTTGCAGCGCAGCAGGCTATCCCGCTGCCAGGTCAGGCGTTCGCCACAGCTTGAGCATTGGTCGATCAGCCACACGCCATGCTTATGGCAGGTGTCAAAGTGCAAAACTTCCCAGCCAAGCCGCCAGCGCGGGTCTTCCCCCAAGCAGTATGGGCAAAACCGGGCGTGCTGCCGATTCCAGATACCCGGTTGCTCTTGCAGAAGCTTGGCCACGTACCGCACCTGCTCATGTAGCTCCGGGTAGAGCTGCGGATGCGGCAGCAGCTGCTGTTGCTGCAGGGCTTCCGGATTGAAGGCAATGCCAATCTGCTCCAGGTCGCGCAAATTCATGAAATTGGCTTCAGCCAGTCTGAACAGATAGCCAGTGGGGCCCTCGGTCCGCGAGGGATGAGGACGTATCAATAGTGTCGGTACTGGTAGTTGTGGGGTAGCACTGTCATGCATTGCTTGTCCCTCCCTTGTTTGCCCGTAGTCCGAGTTTCACGGCGACGGGTGAGCCGACGGGATCTTTGCGCGTATGCTGGTAAAAAACCTCTCCGGGTTGCGTCAACGGCCGTATCGGTGACTCTGGATGGAACGGGTTC
>NZ_JBHRXN010000010.1:76252-151814 GCF_042648525.1 Vogesella facilis | reverse complement strand
AGGTTTTAAGCGGCCGCTTTGTCTGAGCCGCGCGACGTTAGCGCGCGGCGAGTTCGGCCGCGCCTTGCGGGTGCCGTTTTTGACGGGGTTTCGCGGACCATAAGGGGCGAGCGGGGGTGGAGGGGGGCGGCGGCACGCCCCCCCTCCCCGTACGCCGGGCGGAACCGGCGACTTCAAATAGCATCCGCGCAGCGGATTCCACCCCCACCATCATCAGCGCAACAGCCCAGCAAACTCGAGGCATCCGACAGCAAGGTTGGCCGCACGGTGCGGCCAACCTATAATCCTTGCCCATAGTCGCCGCACACTTACAACTTTGGGACATCCATCATGCAAGACTCGCACGCCTGGTCCGGCCGCTTCTCCGAACCTGTTTCCGAACTGGTGAAGAAATACACCGCCTCCGTGAACTTCGATAACCGCCTGGCCGAGTTCGACATCGAAGGCTCGCTGGCGCATGCCGCCATGCTGAACAAGTCCGGCGTGCTGTCCGATGCCGACCTGGCGGCCATCCGCGACGGCATGAGCGAGATCATCGCCGACATCCGCGCCGGCAACTTCGCCTGGAGCGTGGACCTGGAAGACGTGCACATGAACGTGGAGCGCCGCCTCACCGACAAGATCGGCGACGCCGGCAAGCGCCTGCACACCGGCCGCAGCCGCAACGACCAGGTAGCCACCGACATCCGCCTGTGGCTGCGCGCGCAGATCGACCTCATCGTCGGCCTGATCGCCGAGCTGCAGAGCAGCCTGCTGGACCTGGCCGACGCCAACGCCGACACCGTGATGCCGGGCTTCACCCATTTACAAGTCGCCCAGCCGGTGACCTTCGGCCACCACATGCTGGCCTACGTGGAGATGCTGGGCCGCGACGCCGAGCGCATGAGCGACTGCCGCAAGCGGGTGAATCGCCTGCCGCTGGGCGCCGCCGCGCTGGCCGGCACCACCTTCCCCATCGACCGCTTCTACACCGCGCAGCTGCTGGGCTTCGACGACGTGTGCCACAACTCGCTGGACGCGGTATCCGACCGTGACTTCGCCATCGAATTCACCGCCGCCGCCAGCCTGGTGATGGTGCACCTGTCGCGCCTGTCGGAAGAGCTGATCCTGTGGATGAGCCCGCGCGTCGGCTTCATCGACATCGCCGACCGCTTCTGCACCGGCTCCTCCATCATGCCGCAGAAGAAAAACCCGGACGTGCCGGAGCTGGTACGCGGCAAATCCGGCCGCGTGGTGGGCCACCTGATCGCGCTGGTTACCCTTATGAAGGCACAGCCGCTGGCCTACAACAAGGACAACCAGGAAGACAAGGAACCGCTGTTCGATACCGCCGACACGCTGATCGACACCCTGCGCATCTACGCCGACATGATGCGCGGCATCACGGTGAAGAAAGAGGCGATGCGCGCCGCGGTGCTGCAGGGCTTCGCCACCGCCACCGACCTGGCCGACTACCTGGTGAAGAAGGGCATGCCGTTCCGCGACAGCCACGAAGTGGTGGCACTGACCGTGCGCCACGCCGAGCTGCAGGGCGTGGACATCGCCGACCTGAGCCTGGACAAGCTGCGCGAGTTCAGCACGCTGATCGAGCAGGACGTGTTCACCGTGCTGACGCCGGAAGGCAGCCTGGCGCAGCGCGACCACGTGGGCGGCACCGCGCCGAACCAGGTGCGCGCGCAGATTGCCCGCCACCGCGCCCGCCTGGCCGGCTAAAGCTTGGCCGCAAGCAGCAAAAAGCCACCGCATGCGGTGGCTTTTTCGTGGCCCGCCGTGGCTACTGGCCATAGGCCGGCCCGCGCTGTTGCAGCAGCGCATCGCGCAGGCTGGCCATGCGCTGCCACAGGCATTGCACCTCCTGCGGATGCTCGGCCGCATAGCGCAGGCTGAAGGGCAGGAAGTAGTCCTTGGTGCTGATCGGCGGCTGCAGCGCCACCACATCGTGGCTACCCTGCAGATAGGCCTCGGCCAGATTGTTGTGCACCGCATAGGCGGCGATGCGCCCGGCGCGCAGCTTGGCCAGGTTGGCCGCCACCCCCACCGCGCCTTCCACCGGGATATGCCAGCGCGCCAGATCCGCCGCCACCGACCAGCCCAAGTCGGTGCCGACCGTGCCGCCGTTCAGGCCCTGCAGCTGCTGGCCGTCCCACTGCAGCTTGCTGCTGCTGCGCACGTAGAAGCTGTAGCTCAGCGTGGCCAGCCGGTAGCGGCTGTCGGGCTTGCCGTCGCGCAGCGGGTAGTAGCCAAACGCGGCGCGCTCCGGGCTGTACGACAGCAGCAGGATGGCATCGGCGGCGCCGCTGCGCAGCGCCTGCAGCTGGCGCAGGCTGGATTGCCGCTGCAGCAGCAGGTAGACATTGCAGGGCGCCGCTGCCTGTTGCAGCAGCTCTACCGCCAGGCCGGGCGGCGACGCCAGCGACTTGCCCTCGCCGATGATGTAGGGCGCGGCCGGCTGGTCGTTGATCGCCACCCGCAACGGCAGCGCCGCCGCGGCCGACAGCGGCAACAGCAACAACAAACGCGTCAGGATGGAAAGCAGCATGGGACTGGGCAGCTAGCAAGGAGTTGGATTTATTTACTGTGGGTGACCGCGGCGCTCCGGTCAACTGTCATAAGGTGGCAATATTGCCGACGCTACATGACGTTACCGTGAAGGCTGCGGCCCAAGCATTGCCGCGCCGCCCGCGACGGCGCACTATCCAGCCATCCGTCCCCCCGCTGAAAGGAAGCATGATGCGCAAACTGTTGCTGCTGGCCGCCCTGGCCGTTACTGCCTCCGGCGCTTTTGCCGCCAACCCCGCCTGTGAAGCCAAGGCCGCCGAGAAGAAACTGGCCGGCGCCGCCAAGAGCAGTTTCGTGAAGAAATGCGAAGCCGAGATGAAGGCCGCCACCCCGGCGACAGCGGCGATGCCCGCCGCCCCGGCCGCGTGCGAGGCCAAGGCCGCCGAGAAGAAGCTGGCTGGCGCCGCCAAGAACAGCTTCGTGCAGAAGTGCCAGAAGGAGATGAAGCCAGCGGCGCCGGGCGCCCAGGGCGTGTGCGACAACAAGGCCGCCGAGAAGAAACTGGCCGGCGCCGCCAAGAAGAGCTTCGTGCAGAAATGCATGAAGGATGGCGGCAACTGAGCGGCGGCGGCCAACGTTGCCAACCTGCCCCGGCCTGCCGGGGCATTTTCTTTGCCAGCGGCGCCGGCGCGCCGCGTGACGGCGACTAGCTGCCGCGCGCGCGGCGCACGGTGACGCTTTCGCCGCCAATGCCCCAGTTGTCGGTGTCCACCTCGTCGATCACCACCACGGTGGTGGCCGGATTCTTACCCAGCACGTCCTGCAGCAGCCGGGTGACGCCGGCGATCAGCGCGGCCTTCTGCTCGCCGCTGGCGCCCTCGCGGGTGATCTTGATATTCACGTACGGCATGTTTGCTCCTTGTGGAAAGTAGTTGCCGCCACCGCGGCGGCACGGCCCGGCAGCGCCCCGCGCGCCACCAGCCAGGCGCCCAGCGACACGCTGAGCAGTGCACCGGCCAGCGCCGGGCTCAAGGTTTCGCCCAGGGCCGGCACCGCCAGCACGCCGGTCAGCACCGGGATCAGCGCCATCAGCGCCGAAATGCGCGCCGGCCCCAGCACGCTCACCGCGCGCAGGTACACCAGCATGCCGACGATGGCCGGCACCACGGCGTGGAACAGCCCCAGCGTGGCCACGGTAGCCAGCGGCACCTGCGCCAGGCCCTTGGGCAACCATAGCAGGTAAACCGGCAAATACAGCACGGCGGAGGCCAGGGTGACGAAGGCGGTGAGCTGCCAGGCCGGCAGCTGCCAGCGCCGCGCCAGCAGCCCGTACAGCGCCCACAGCAGCGATGCGGCCAACAGCAGGCCGTCGCCCAGCCAGTGCTGGCCGCCGCCGTGACCCTGCAGCAGCGGCAAGGCCAGCAGCAGTACGCCCAGCGCCATCAGCGCATAGCCCGGCCACTGTCGCGCCGGCGGCCAGCCCTGGCCGGTGAGCAGCAGCAGCAGCGCCATCAGGAACGGCTGCAGGCCGGGAATCAGCAGCGCGGCATGCGCCGCCGGCACCCACTGCACCGCGCTGTAGCACAGCAGGCAGAAGCCGATGCAGCCGATCACCGCCAGCAGCCACAGCCGGCCATCGCACCAGCTGGCGCGCGGCGGCAGCCCCAGGCCGCACAGCAGCAGGCTGGCGATGGCCAGCCGCAGCCCGAGCAGATCGTACGGCGTCAGGCCGCTGTGGCCGCCGGCGCGCGCCACCAGCATGAAGCCGCTCCAGATGGCGACCGCAGCGAAGGCGGCAAGATAACCCTGCCGCAGGGAAAGAGTGGCCATGACAGCCTCCTTGGCAACAACACGATGCCGCCAGTGTGCCGCCGCCATGTCATCCTGAAAAATGAATTATTATGATCACATCCATCCAGAAACGAGATTGATCATGGACCTGGCCGATCTGCGCATTTTCCAGGCGGTGCTGCAGGAAGGCGGCGTCACCGCCGCCGCCCGCCGCCTGCACCGCGTGCAATCCAACGTCACCACCCGCATCCGCCAGCTGGAAGACAGCCTGGGCGTGGCGCTGTTCGAGCGCGAAGGCAAGCAGCTGCGGCCAACCGCGGCGGCGCGCGTGCTGCAAGGCTATGCCGGCCGCCTGCTACAGCTGGCCGACGAGGCGCGCCAGGCGGTGGCCGGCGACAGCCCGGCCGGCACGCTGCGGCTGGGAGCGATGGAAAACACCGCCGCGGTGCGGCTGCCGCCGCTGCTGGCCGACTTCCACCAGCGCTACCCGCAGGTCAAGCTGGAGCTGCGCACCGCGCCCACCGCCACGCTGATCGCCGCGGTGCTGGCCGGCGAGCTGGACTGCGCGCTGGTGTGCGGCCCGGTGCTGGAGCCGCGGCTGGAAAGCCAGCCGTTCTGCCGCGAAACCCTGCTGCTGATCAGCGCCCTCGGCCAGCAGGTCGACGCGGCCAGCGGCCCGCACACCCTGCTGGCCTTCGACCGCGGCTGCGCCTACCGCCAGCGGCTGGAGCGCTGGCTGGACGACAGCGGCTGCGTGGTAGACCGGCTGGTGGAGCTGGACTCCTACCACGCCATGATCAGCTGCGCCGCCAGCGGCATGGGGCTGGCGCTGGTGCCGGAGGCGCTGCTGGCCATCACCCCGGCCGCCGGCAACGTCGCCTGCCACCCGCTGCCGCCGCCACTGGCGATCGCCGACACCGTGCTGGTGCGCCGCCGCGGCCAGCATGCGCCGGCCGTCGACGCGCTGGCGGCGCTGCTGCGGCAGGCGGCGGCGGCGTGAAAAATGCTGTGCGATCAAGGCTCTAGCCGGCAGGCTTGATGCGCATCAACATGGTGACATCGGCATGACAGTAATATTGCAGCCGCGCTGTTTTTAATAAGATACATTCTCAATAAAGCAGCCACACACCGGCAAGTTACTCATACCCAACCACCCACCGTGTCGTGATGCCCCATGCCCACCATCCTCCCCAAATCGCTGTCCCTGGCGCACAAGCTCGGCCTATTGCTGAGCGTGGCGCTGTTTCTCGTCCTCGGCCTGGCCGGCTTCCTGCTCAGTGACTGGCTGGGCGCGCGCATGGAAGCGCGCGCCATCGCCGGCATGCAGACCACCAACCAGCAGGTGGTGGATACCATCGACGCCTACGCCCGCGTGCTGGAAGACAATGCGCAGCAGAGCGCCCGCCTGCTGGCCAGCAACCTGCCGCGCCCGCTGCGCGTCGATGCCTCCGGCACCAGCCCGGCGCTGTACGGCGGCGAGCGCCTGCTGAACGACGACGCCACGCTGGTGGACAACTACACCCAGGCCACGCGCAACGTCGCCACCGTGTTCGTGAAACACGGCAGCGACTTCCTGCGCATCAGCTCCTCGCTGAAGCAGGAAGACGGCCGCCGCGCGGTCGGCACCGTGCTGGCGCACGACCACCCGGCCTACGCGCTGCTGAGCCGCGGCCAACCCTACAGCGGCCCGGCGCGGCTGTTCGGCCGCGATTACATGACCCACTACCAGCCGCTGCAGGACGAGGCCGGCCAGCTGGTGGGCGCACTGTTCGTCGGCATCGACAACACCGACGGCCTGCAGGCGCTGAAGCAGAAAATCCTGTCGATCAAGGTCGGCGACTCCGGCTACGTCTACGTGGTGGATGCCCTGCTGCGCCCGGGCGAGCTGCTGATCCACCCGTCGGCCGCCGGCAAGAACCTGCTGGACAAGCGCGACGCCGACGGCAAGCCCTTCATCCAGAGCATGCTGCAGCAAGGCAGCGGCCAGATCAGCTACCAGTGGCTGGACCCGGGCGCCAGCGAGCCGCGCCGCAAGCTGGCCGCCTTCCAGCGCTACCCGCACTGGGGCTGGCTGGTGGCCACCGGCGCCTACCAGGACGAACTGGTGCGCGAGCCGCACGAGATGCAGCTGAAAATGCTGCTCGGCACCCTGGCGGTCATGCTGCTGTTGCTGCTGATCGTGCACTTCGCCATGCGCCACTGGGTCAGCCGCCCGCTGGCCGGGCTGGTGGCGGTCACCCGCCGCATCGCCACCGGTGACCTCAGCAGCCGCATCGCGGTGGACCGCGGCGACGAAATCGGCCAGGTGCTGGCCGCCAGCGACCACATGTGCCAGGAACTGCGCCAGCTGATCAGCGAAGTGAACCAGGGCGTCACCGGCCTGGGCCGCAACGCGCAGAACGTGTCGCAGCTGGCCGACGACGTGGCGCAAAGCTCCAGCGAGCAGAGCGCCGCAGTGTCGGCCATGGCCGCCAGCGTGGAGGAAATGACCCACAGCATCGGCCAGGTCAGCCAGCACGCCGGCAGCGCGCGCGACCTGGCGCTGCAGTCCGACCAGGTGTCGCGCAGCGGCGAGGAGACCGTTGGCCGCACCGTGGCCACCATGCGCGAAATCGCCGCCGCCTCCGGCGACACCGCGCGCACCGTCACCCAGCTGGGCGAGCGCTCGGAGCAGATCAGCCGCGTGGTGACGGTGATCCGCGACATCGCCGACCAGACCAACCTGCTGGCGCTGAACGCCGCCATCGAAGCCGCCCGCGCCGGCGAAATGGGCCGCGGCTTCTCGGTAGTGGCCGACGAAGTACGCCAGCTGGCCGAGCGCACCACCCAGTCCACCCAGGAAATCACCGGCATCGTTGGCCGCATCCAGAGCGAAGCGCAGCTGGCGGTAGAAAGCATGAGCAGCGCCGCGCTGCAGGTGGAAACCGGCGTGCGCGCCGCCAGCGAGGCCGGCGACAGCCTGCAGGACATCCGTAGCGGTGCGCAGCAGGTGGAGCAGGCGGTGGTGGGCATTGCCGACGCGCTGCGCGAGCAGAGCACCGCCAGCCTGGACATCGCCCACAACGTGGAACGCGTGGCGCAGCAGGCCGACCAGAACCACCACAAGGCCCGCGACGCCTCGCTGGCCGCCTGCGAAATGACCGCGCTGGCGCAGCAGCTGCGTCAGGCGGTGGCGCGCTTCACGGTGTAGCGGCACAGGTTGGCCGCATGCCCGATCCGGCTTGTTGCGGCCAACTGTTACCACAGTAGAACCGAGCCGACTGGTCCCAGCCCGTTGGCGCGAGCCGGGCAAAATTGAATTAATTTGCCCCAGCTGTTAAGCCGCCGCCTGTTTGAGCCGCGCGACGGTAGCGCGCGGCGAGTTCGGTGGCGCCTGGGGCGCGCCGTTTTGCTCGGGGTTTCGAGCAGCCCCGGGGAGCCGGGGATTGGAAAGGGGCCGGCGGGCGGCCCCTTCCTCGTTTGCCGGGCGAAACCGGCACCAAAATCATCATCCGCGCAGCGGATTCCACGCCAGACAGCAGCGCTAAGCCGCCAACGTTGGCCGCAAAAGAAAAAGCACTGCCAACGCAGCGCTTTTTCACCCCTCCTTCATCCCCAGCCGCTCCAGCCGGTAGCGCAGCGAGCGGAAGCTCACCCCCAGCAGCTTGGCCGCCTGGGTGCGGTTGCCGCCGCACTGCCCCAGCGCCACCTCGATGGCGCTGCGCTCCACCCGGTCCAGGTAGTCCTGCAGCGTCTCGCTGCCGGATGGCACCGCGCCGCTGCTGCCGGCCGGTTCGGCGGCGCGCAGCTGCAGGTCCAGCGGCACGATCATGCCGTCGCTGCACAGCGCCACCGCGCGCTCCAAGATGTTTTCCAGCTCGCGGAAGTTGCCGGGGTAGTGGTAGCCCAGCAACGCCTGCACCGCTTCCTGGCTCAGCCGCGGCCGCTCGCTGCCGGCGTAGCGTTCCAGCAGCGTGCCGATGAAGCGCGGGATGTCCTCGCGCAGTTCGCGCAGCGCCGGCATCGCCAGGCTGATCACGTTCAGCCGGTAGTACAGGTCCTGGCGGAAGGCGCCGTCGCTCACCAGCTGCGTCAGGTGCTTGTGGCTGGCGGACAGGATGCGCACGTCCACCGCCTCTTCCTGCGCCGCACCCAGCTTGCGCACGGTTTTTTCCTGGATCGCGCGCAGCAGTTTCACCTGCATCGCCAGCGGCAGGTCGGCCACTTCGTCGAGGAACAGCGTGCCGCCGTGCGCCTGCTGGAAGAAGCCGTCGCGGTCGGCGTCGGCGCCGGTGAAGGCGCCCTTCTTGCTGCCGAAGAACTCGCTTTCCATCAGCGTTTCCGGAATCGCGCCGCAGTTCACCGCCACGAACGGCTTGCCGGCGCGCGGCCCCTG
The DNA here is from genome assembly GCF_042648525.1 of Vogesella facilis. NCBI lineage: Bacteria > Pseudomonadati > Pseudomonadota > Betaproteobacteria > Neisseriales > Chromobacteriaceae > Vogesella > Vogesella facilis. The sequence continues at coordinate 143,149 of NZ_JBHRXN010000010.1, read as the reverse complement.
TTCGTGGATGCTGCGCGCCGCCTGTTCCTTGCCGGAGCCGGATTCGCCGCTGATGAACACCGCCGCCTGGCTGCGCGCCAGCTTGGCGATCAGCCGCTGCACTTCCTGCAGCGCCGGCGACTCGCCCTGCAGCCGGCTGCCACCGGCCGCCGTCACCGTGTCGCGCACCGCCAGCGCCGATTTCACCAGCGAGCGCAGCGCGGCCAGGCTCAAGGGCTTGGCCAGGTAGTCGAAGGCACCGGCCTTCATCGCCGCCACCGCGTTCTCGGTGCTGCCGTAGGCGGTGATCACCGCCACCGGCACGTCCAGCCCGGCGTCGGCGATGTACTGCACCACCTGGATGCCCTCGCCGTCCGGCAGGCGCATGTCGGTGAGCGCCAGATCGTAGTGGCCGGCGGCCAAGCGGCTCTGCGCCTCGGCCACCGTGCCGACGGTGTCCACCGCTAGCCCCATCTTGCCCAGCGTCAGTGCCAGCAGTTCGCGGATATCGGGTTCGTCGTCGACGATCAGCACTCGGCTCATGGCGTATCTCTATCAGTCCGCGCCGCCATCAGGCCGCGCTTGGCAGGGTCAGGCGGAAGCAGCCGCCGGGCCCGACATAATCCAGCCGCGCGCCGTTGGCCTCGGCCAGCTCGCGCGCGATGTACAGGCCGAGGCCGGTGCCGCTGCTCTCGGTAGTGTAGAACGGCTCGAACAGCCGGCTCTGCGCCTGCTCGCTCACCCCCGGGCCGTCGTCGCGCACGCGGATGCTGTCGGCGTCCACTTCCACGCTCAGCGCGCCCGCGGTGTGGCTGCTGTAGCGCCAGCCGTTGCTGATCAGGTTGGTGAGGATCTGCTGCAGATGGCCGCGGTCGAAGCGCACGCTGTGCACTACCAGCACGCGGCAGACGATGCCGCCGGCCGCCGCCGGGTTGGCCAGCAGAAAGTTGTCCACCAGCGCGGCGAGGAACGGCCCCAGCGCGATCGGCTCCGGCTTCACCCGGTCGCGGCGGTTGAGCTGCAGCACCTCTTCCACCAGGTGGTTGATGCGGCGGCTGTTGGCATGCACCATCGCCGCCAGCCGGCGGCTGCCTTCGTCGGCGGCGTCCTCGCCCAGCAGTTCGGCGGCCTGGCTGATGGCGGCCAGCGGGTTGCGGATCTCGTGCGCGATGTTGGCGGTGAGCCGCCCCAGCGCGGTGAGCTTGATGCGCTGCGCCTCGGCGGCCAGCTCGGCCACGTTCTGCAGGAAGATCACCACCAGCCGCACCTCGCCCACCGCCAGCGGCAGCATGCGCCCCAGCAGCTGCTGGCCGCGCACGTTGAGGTCCAGCGTCTGCGCGTGCGACGGGCAGCCCTGCAGCCGCCAGCGGCGCAGCAGCGGCGCCAGTTCCGGCAGGCTGTTGTCGCGCTCGATGCGGCCGAACACCCGCTCGGCGCGGCTGTTGTAGTGCTGCACCAGGCCGTTGTCGTCCAGCACCACCACCGCCTCGCGCAGCGCCTGCAGTACCAGCGCGTTGACGCGGTTGAGGCTGGCCAGCTCGCTGCTGCGCGCCGCCGCCAGCTGCTCGGACATGCGCGCCTTGTTGCCCAGCAGCGAGGTGATGCCGCTGGTGACGAAGCAGGCGGTGGCCAGCAGCGCCGCCTGGAACAGCTCACGCGGGTCGGGGGTGGCGCCGTGGCTGCCCAGCAGCACGCTGCCGAACACCGTCAGCGTGGCCAGCGCGGCGTAGAAGCCGGCGAAACGGCCGGACACCAGCATGCCGGCCACCGCCAGGAACGGCAGCAGCAGCATGCCGAAGCCGCTCTGCACGCCGCCGTAATGCTGCATGAACGCCACCAACAGCAGGATGTCGCCGCTCAGCGTCGCCGTCAGCGTCCACAGCAGCGGCAGTTTAAAGCGCGGCAGCAGCAGGCCCAGGGTGATCAGCGCCGCGTACAGCCAGGCCCAGCCGCCCAGCGGCGTGCCGGGCGACAGCGTCGGCATCGCCCACTGCGTCATGATCAGCAGCACCAGCACGCTGACGGTGCGGAACAGGTTGAAGTAATGCAGCACCCGTTGCGGCGACAGGGCGGCAGCTAGCGGCGGCGGCATCGCTTAGTCCGGGTCGCGGATGGCGGTGACGGTCCACTTCTTCGGCAGCAGCTTGCCCTTGCGGCCGCGCTTGCCGTCGAACTCGGCCAGCGCCAGCTTCTCGTCCGCCACCTTGCCGCGTATCGAGGTGGTGGCCAGCAGCGCGCGCTCACCGGCCACCAGGCCGAAGGCGGTCACCGCCTCGCCGTCGTCCAGCGCCAGCAGCATCAGGCCGCGGCCCTTAGCCAGCTCCTTCAGCTCGCTGGCCGGGAACGCCAGCAGGCGGCCGCCGTCGCTGGCCACCACCAGGCGCAGGCCGTCAAGGTTGGCCGCAGCCTTCACCGGTGCCAGCACCGCTTCGTTCGCGTCCAGGGAGAGGAAGGCCTTACCGGCCTTCACCCGCCCGGCCATGTCGCTGATCTTGGCGATGAAGCCGTAGCCGCCGCTGCCGCCGACGATGAAGCGTTCCTCGTCGCGGCCGGAGATCATCTGCGCCGGCTTGGCGCCGTCCTGCAGTTCCACCAGGCTGGCCACCGGCACGCCGTCGCCGCGGCCGGTGGGCACGTCGGCCGGGTCGATGCTGTAGGCGCGGCCCTTGCTGTCCAGCACGATCAGCGACCACACGGTGCGGGTTTCCACCACGGTGTGCAGCGCATCGCCGTCCTTGAAGCTGAGCGCCGACAGGTCCAGGTTGTGGCCGACGCGGGCGCGGATCCAGCCCTTCTGCGACAGGATCACCGTCACCGGCTCGTCGGCCACGGTCTGGGTCAGCACCGCGCGTTCGGCCGGCTTCATCTCGCTGCGGCGCGCATCGCCGTACTTGGCGGCATCCTCGCGGATCTCCTCCGCCATCTTGCCGCGCAGCGCGGCCTCGCTGGCCAGCAGGTAGCGCAGACGGTCGCGCTCCTCGCGCAGCTCGGACAGCTCCTTCTCCAGCTTGAAACCTTCCAGCCGCGCCAGCTGGCGCAGGCGGATTTCCAGGATGTCCTCGGCCTGCAGCTCGGTGAGGCCGAAGGCCTTCATCAGCTCCGGCTTCGGCTCGTCCGCTTCGCGGATCACACGGATCACTTCATCGATATGGATGAAGGCCACCATGCGGCCTTCCAGGATGTGGATGCGCTTGTCCACCTGCCCCAGGCGGTAGTTCAACCGGCGGGTGATGGTGTGCTGGCGGAACTGCAGCCACTCGGCGAGGATGCTCTTCAGCCCCTTCTGCGCCGGGCGGCCGTCGAGGCCGATCATCACCAGGTTCAGCGAGGCATTGCCTTCCAGGCTGGTCTGCGCCAGCAGGATGTTCATGAACTCGTCCGGGTCCTGGCGGCTGGACTTGGGTTCGAATACCAGCCGTACCGGCTGCTCGCTGTCGGACTCGTCGCGCACGCGGTCCAGCAGCGACAGCATCAGGCTCTTCAGGTTCTGCTGATCCTGGGTCAGCGCCTTCTTGCCGGATTTCAGCTTGGGATTGGTGGCCTCCTCGATCTCGGCCAGCACCTTCTGCGCGCTGGAGCCGGGCGGCAGCTCGGACACGATCACCCGCCACTGGCCGCGCGCCAGTTTTTCCACTTCCCACTTGGCGCGCACGCGCACGCTGCCGCGGCCAACCTCATACGCCGCCTGGATGTCCTCGGCCGGGGTGATGATCTGGCCGCCGCCGGGGAAATCCGGCCCCGGCACGTGCTGCATCAGCTCGGCGGTGGTGAGCTCCGGGTTGGCCAGCAGCGCCAGCGCGGCGGAGGCCACTTCCTTCAGGTTGTGCGGCGGAATCTCGGTGGCCATGCCCACCGCGATGCCGGAGGCGCCGTTGAGCAGCACCATCGGCAGCCGTGCCGGCAGCAGCGCCGGCTCGTCGAAGGCGCCGTCGTAGTTGGGCACGAAATCCACGGTGCCCATGTCGATCTCGGACAGCAGCAGCTCGGCGATCGGCGTCAGCCGCGCTTCGGTGTAACGCATCGCCGCCGCGCCGTCGCCGTCGCGGCTGCCGAAGTTGCCCTGGCCGTCGATCAGCGGGTAGCGCAGGGTGAAATCCTGCGCCATGCGCACCAGCGCCTCGTAGGCGGAGCTGTCGCCGTGCGGGTGGTATTTACCGAGGATCTCGCCCACCACGCGGGCGGATTTCACCGGCTTGGCGCCGTGCACCAGGCCCATGTCGCGCATGGCGTACAGGATGCGGCGCTGCACCGGCTTCTGGCCGTCGGCCACCTCCGGCAGCGCGCGGCCCTTGACCACGCTCATCGCGTATTCCAGATAGGCGCGCTCGGCGTACAGGTCGAGCGGAATGCTGCTGTCGTCCACGGCAAGGTTGGCCGCAGGCGGGGCCGGCGGCGGCGGTTCGGACACGTCCGGCGCGCTAAACAGATCGTCGTTGTGGCTCATATGTGGGGGATCGCGTCCGGCATGCAGGGCGCACGCCGTGGTATGGTCGGGTCACGAAGTGTGAGAGTTGAAGGATTGTACTATGGCAATTCAGCTGCGGTGGCAATGCCACGGTTTTGACGATTTCAGCCCGCGCGCGCTGTACGAAGTGCTGCAGCTGCGCGACCGGGTGTTCGTGCTGGAACAGCAGTCGCTGTACGGCGACATCGACGGCATGGACCTGGACTGCTGGCACCTGTGCGGCCGCGATGCGGCGGGCCAGCTGCTGGCCTACGCGCGGCTGATCGCTCCCGGGGTGAAGTACCCGGACGCCAGCGCCATCGGCCGGGTGGTGATTCCGCAGGCGCTGCGCGGCAGCGGCCTGGCCAAGCCGCTGATGCAGCAGGCGGTGCAGCAGTGCCTGGCGCTGTTCCCGGGCCGCGCCATCATGCTGTCGGCACAGGCCGAGCGCCAGGGCTTCTACGAGAGCTTCGGCTTCCGCCCGCTGTCGGCGCCGTACGACGACGGCGGCATCCTGCACCTGGACATGCGCCGCGATTGAGCAGCAAAGGTTGGCCGCAAGCGCTGCGGCCAACCTGGCAATCAACGCTGCGGCAGCCCGTCGCCGAATACGTCCTGCCAGGCGGTGTAGACGGTGACGAACATCACCGGCAGCCACAGCAGCAGGCCCAGCCCGAACGGCAGCATGGCGATGAACAGCAGCGCCGCCAGCAGCACGCCACACAGCAGCACCGCCGGCCAGTTCAGCAGCCCGCCGGCCAGGCTGCGGCGCATCGCCCGCAGCGGGTCGAAGCCGGCCAGCACCACCGCCGCCGGTGCGAACCAGTACAGCAGCGAGGCCACGAACAGCCCACCGGCCAGCAGCAGCATGCCCACCAGCTGCTTGCCCAGCGGCAGCGCCTGCATCTGCTGCGGGTCGTGCATGCCGCCCAGCAGCGCCGTCAGCAGCAGCATGATCAGCAGCATTGCCAGCACCAGCACGCCGAAATAGCTCAGCCCCAGGCCGATCAGCGGCCGGGCGAAATCCTGGAACGCCGCCAGCACCTCGGCCGGGCGCAGCGTGTCGCCACGGTCGGCGCGCCGTGCCGCCAGCACGAAACTGCCGGCGAACAGCGGCGCCACCAGCACCGCCAACAGCTGGCCGATCACCGGCAACATGCCCAGCAGCAGCTGTAAGGTCAGGTAACTGGTGGCGAACAGCACCCAGGTCAGCGGCTGTTCGCGCACCAGGAAGAACGCCTGCTGCACCCAGTGCCAGCCATGACGCATGGGCACACGGCGCGGGGCAAAGGCATGGGACGGGGGGGATTCGATCACTACGACACTCCGTTTTGGTACCGCTACGACTACATGCCGCAGCAAAGTAATTTTATTACGCCGCAAAGCCAATACCGGCGCGGGCTGGCGAGGTTGCCGCGCTGCGACAAAATCGGCGATAATCCCATGATTTCGCAACGGTTAGACCGCCGCCAACCGCGGCGCGACACTGTTGTTCCGGTTCCCTACAAGTTGAGGTTTTCCCCGAATGGTCACCCGAACCGAGCTAGCCAACGCCGTGCGCTTCCTGTCCATGGACGCCGTGGAGAAGGCCAAATCCGGTCACCCCGGCGCCCCGATGGGCATGGCGGATATCGCTGAAGTATTGTGGCGCGATCATCTGAAACACAACCCCGCCCACCCGGACTGGGCCAACCGCGACCGCTTCGTGCTGTCCAATGGCCACGGCTCGATGCTGCTGTACAGCCTGCTGCATCTCACCGGCTACGACCTTTCGATCGACGACCTCAAGAACTTCCGCCAGCTGCACAGCCGCACCCCGGGCCACCCGGAATACGGCTACGCGCCGGGCGTGGAGACCACCACCGGCCCGCTGGGCCAGGGCATCACCAATGCGGTGGGCCTGGCGCTGGCGGAAAAGATCCTGGCCGCCGAATTCAACCGCGACGGCTTCCCGGTAGTCGACCACTACACCTACGCCTTCATGGGCGACGGCTGCCTGATGGAAGGCATCAGCCACGAAGCCTGCTCGCTGGCCGGCACCTGGGGCCTCAACAAACTGATCGGCTTCTACGACGACAACGGCATTTCCATTGACGGCGACGTGGACGGCTGGTTCACCGACGACACCCCGGCGCGCTTCGAAGCCTACGGCTGGCAGGTGATCCGCAACGTGGACGGCCACGACGCGGAAGAGATCCAGACCGCCATCGACACCGCCAAGAAGAGCAGCGACCGCCCCACGCTGATCTGCTGCAAAACCGTGATCGGCAAGGGCGCCCCGAACAAAGAGGGCGGCCACGACGTGCACGGTGCGCCGCTGGGCAGCGCCGAAATCGCCGCCGCCCGCGCCAACCTGCAGTGGGCCTACGAGCCGTTCGTGGTGCCGCAGCACATCCAGGACGCCTGGGACTGCCGCGCCAAGGGCGCCGGCCTGCAGGCCGCGTGGGACAAGCTGTTCGCCGACTACGCCGCCGCCCACCCGGAACTGGCCGCCGAATTCACCCGCCGCATGGCGGGCGAGCTGCCGGCCGGCTGGGACGCGCACGTGGCCGCCAAGATCGCTGCGGCCAACGACAAGGGCGAAACCATCGCCACCCGCAAGGCGTCGCAAAACGCCATCGCTGCCTTTGCCGAGGTACTGCCGGAACTGCTGGGCGGCTCCGCCGACCTCACCCCGTCCAACCTCACCAACTGGCCGGGTTCGGTAGCCGTTGGCGGTGAAACCGCTGGCGGCAACTACGTGCACTACGGTGTGCGCGAGTTCGGCATGGCCGCCATCATCAACGGCCTGGCGCTGCACGGCGGCGTGAAGCCGTTCGGCGCCACCTTCCTGATGTTCAGCGAATACGCGCGCAACGCACTGCGCATGGCGGCGCTGATGAAGATCAACCCGATCTTCGTGTTCACCCACGATTCCATCGGCTTGGGCGAAGACGGCCCTACCCACCAGCCGGTGGAACAGATCGCCACCCTGCGCCTGATCCCGAACATGGCGGTATGGCGCCCGTGCGACACCGTGGAATCCATGGTGGCCTGGGCCGAGGCGCTGGCCGCCAAGGATCACCCGTCCTGCCTGATCTTCAGCCGCCAGAACCTGCCGTTCGTTGCCCGTGACGCCGCGCAGATCGACGGCGTGAAAAAAGGCGGCTACGTGCTGCGCGATGCGGCCAACCCTCAAGCGGTACTGATCGCCACCGGTTCCGAAGTGGAGCTGGCGCTGAAGGCACAGGAAGCACTGGCCGCCGAAGGCATCGCCGCACGCGTGGTGTCCATGCCGTGCACTCGCGCCTTCGACCAGCAGGACAAGGCCTACATCGCCTCGGTACTGCCGGCCGGCGTGCCGCGCGTGGCCATCGAGGCCGGTGTCACCGACATCTGGCGCAAATACGTGGGCCTGGAAGGCGAGGTAGTGGGTATCGACCACTTCGGCGAATCCGCCCCGGCTGGCGTGCTGTTCAAGGAATTCGGCTTCACCGTGGAAAACGTGGTGGCCAAGACCAAGAGCGTGATCCGCGCCTAAGCACACAGGCCGCCCCCGCCATGCGAGGGGCGGCCGTTTCATTTGTAGTGCCACCAGATCGGCAAAAGCCGGCAGACATGGGCACGACTCAGTTTCAGACATTTTCTTGGGAGAGAAAACATGACCATCCGTATCGCGATCAACGGCTACGGCCGTATCGGCCGCCAGGCACTGCGCTCCATCTACGAATACAAGCTGGGCAACGATTTCCAGATCGTGGCGGTGAACGCCTCCGGCGACCTGGCCACCAACGCGCACCTGACCAAATTCGACACCGTGCACGGCCGTTTCGACGCCGAGGTGAGCCATGACGAGCACAACCTGATCGTCAACGGCGACGTGATTCCGTTCTTCTCCACCCGCAACCCGGCCGAACTGCCGTGGGACAAGCTGCAGGTGGACCTGGTGCTGGAATGCACCGGCTCGTTCACCACCAAGGAAAAGTGCCAGGCGCACCTGAACGCCGGCGCCAAGAAGGTGCTGATCTCCGCACCGGGCGGCGACGACGTTGACGCCACCATCGTTTACGGCGTGAACCACGACGTGCTGCGCGCCGACATGACCGTGGTGTCCAACGCCTCCTGCACCACCAACTGCCTGGCCCCGGTGGCCAAGGCGCTGAACGACGCCATCGGCATCAAGAAGGGCCTGATGACCACCATTCACGCCTTCACCAACGACCAGGTGCTGACCGACGTGCGTCACAAGGACCTGCGCCGCGCCCGTTCCGCCACCGACAACCTGATCCCGACCAAGACCGGCGCCGCCAAGGCGGTAGGCCTGGTGCTGCCGGAGCTGAAGGGCCGTCTGGATGGCTTCTCGGTACGCGTGCCGACCATCAACGTATCGCTGGTGGACCTCACCTTTACTGCCATGCGCGACACCACCAAGGACGAGATCAACGAGATCGTACTGAAGGCCGCCGAAGGCAGCATGAAGGGCACCCTGGGCTACAACACCCTGCCGCTGGTATCCAGCGACTTCAACCACAGCACCGAAGGCTCCATCTTCGACGCCACCCTGACCAAGGTAACCGGCGGCAATATGGTGAAAGTGCTGGCCTGGTACGACAACGAGTGGGGCTTCTGCCAGCAGATGCTGAAAACCGCCAAGGCAATGTTCGAGGCGAAGTAAACCGGGACTGATGCGGCCAACCTGCGGGTTGGCGCCAGCCTGGTAGGGTGGGCCGCTTGCGGCCCACGCCAAATACCCATTTGCCGCTGTCCGGCTTGCCGGCAGCGGCAGAGTGATAATGGCGGGCCGTAAGCCCGCCCTGCCCAGCTGAGGAGAAAACATGCAATTCAAGAAACTCACCGACCTGGCCCTGGCCGGCAAGCGCGTGCTGATCCGCGTCGACATGAACGTGCCGGTGAAAAACGGCGTGATCGGTGACGACACCCGCATCCGCGCCAGCCTGCCGTCCATCGAGCACTGCCTCAAGGCCGGCGCCAGCGTGATCCTGATGACCCACCTGGGCCGCCCCACCGAAGGTGAGCCGAAGCCGGAAGACAGCCTGGCACCGGTAGCCGCCCGCCTGTCCGAACTGCTGGGCAAGGCCGTTGCCGTGTCCGACAACTGGCAGGCCGGCCTGCAGTTGGCCGCCGGTGACGTGGTGATGCTGGAGAACGTGCGCCTGAACAAGGGCGAGAAAAAGAACAACGAAGAGTTGGGCAAGGCATACGCCAGCCTGTGCGACATCTTCGTCAACGATGCTTTCGGCACCGCGCACCGCGCCGAAGCCTCCACCCATGCCGTGGCCAAGTTCGCCCCCACCGCCTGCGCCGGCGTGCTGCTGGCTGCCGAGCTGGAAGCGCTGGGCAAGGCGCTGCAGGCGCCGGCCCGCCCGCTGGTGGCCATTGTTGCCGGCTCCAAGGTGTCCACCAAGCTCACCATCCTGGAAGCACTGGCAGATAAGGTGGATCAGCTGATCGTCGGTGGCGGCATCGCCAACACCTTCCTGCTGGCCGAAGGCAAGACCATCGGCAAGTCGCTGGCCGAAGCCGACCTGGTGGACGAGGCGAAGAAAGTCATCACCAAGATCCGCGCCCGCGGTGGCGATGTGCCGCTGCCAAGCGACGTGGTGTGTGCCGGCGAGTTCGCCGAAACCGCCGCCGCCACGCTGAAGAACGTGGCCGAGGTGACCGCCAACGACATGATCCTGGACATCGGCCCGCAGTCCGCTGCCGAGCTGGCTGCCATCGTCGCCCGCGCCGGCACCGTGGTGTGGAACGGCCCGGTGGGCGTGTTCGAGTTTGCGCAGTTCAGCGACGGCACCCGCGTGCTGGGCGAAGCCATCGCCAAGTCGCCGGCGTTCTCGATTGCCGGCGGTGGCGACACCCTGGCGGCCATCGCCAAGTTCGGCCTCACCGACGACATCAGCTACATCTCCACCGGTGGCGGCGCCTTCCTGGAATTCCTGGAAGGCAAGGAACTGCCGGCAGTGGCGATTCTGGCCGAGCGCGCTTAACAAGCCGCGGACGACCTGGCGAGCCAGAGCGGGGCAAGGCGAAGCGGTACTCGCCATGTAAGGTTCTGGCTGCAGGTCGTTGCTTGCGGCCAACGTTGGCCGCAACCGTTCACGCGCAATCGTGAACAGCATGTAACTTGCCGGGTACAGGCCAGCGGCCTAGACTCGGCAAGACTGTTTTCAAGGAGCTGCGACCATGGCATTCAATACCTGGCTGATCTTCGTGGTGACGGTATTCTTCGTCTCCGCCACCCCCGGCCCCAACATGCTGCTGGCGATGAGCCACGGCATCCGCTTCGGCCTGCGCGGCGCACTGCCGACCATGGCCGGCCTGCTGCTGGCGCTGGGTCTGGTCATGGGCGGCTCCGCTGCCGGTCTGGGCGCGCTGCTGGCGGCCTCCGAGCTGCTGTTCTCCATCGTCAAGTACGCCGGTGCCGCCTACCTGGTGTGGCTGGGCTACCAGGCCTGGCGCGCGCCGGTAAGCGATACCGCTGCTGCCAGCGATGACGAGGGCGATAAAGTCGTCAGCGCCGGGCAGCGTTTTCGCACCGGCTTCCTGGTGGCGATGAGCAACCCGAAGGCCTTCGTATTCTTTACCGCGCTGTTCCCGCAGTTCATGCGTGCCGATGCCCCGCAACTGCCGCAGCTGGTGGTACTGGCCGGCACTTTCTACGTGATCGAGAGCAGCTGGCAGCTGGTGTACGCCTTTGGCGGCGCCAAGCTCAAGCACTGGATCACCAGCCCGCTGCGCCAGCGCCTGATGAACCGCTTTGCCGGCGGCTCCTTCATGGCGGCCGGCGTGGCCCTGAGCACCGTCAGCCATAGCTGACGCGGCCAACCCGTTTACACGCGCAGGCCCGGCCTGCGCGACTGCATTCAATTACTGGAGACTCACCCCATGGCACTCGTTTCGATGCGTCAGCTGCTGGATCACGCAGCAGAATTCAGCTACGGCCTGCCGGCCTTCAACGTGAACAACCTGGAGCAGATGCGCGCCATCATGGAAGCCGCCGACAAGGTGGATGCTCCGGTGATCGTGCAGGCCTCCGCCGGCGCCCGCAAATACGCCGGCGCCCCGTTCCTGCGCCACCTGATCCTGGCCGCGGTGGAAGAATTCCCGCACATCCCGGTGGTGATGCACCAGGATCACGGCACCAGCCCGGACGTATGCCAGCGCTCCATCCAGCTGGGCTTCTCCTCGGTGATGATGGACGGCTCGCTGAAGAGCGACGGCAAGACCCCGGCCGACTACGACTACAACGTGGACGTGACCCGCACCGTGGTGAACTTCGCCCACGCCTGCGGCGTGTCGGTGGAAGGCGAGATCGGCTGCCTGGGCAGCCTGGAAACCGGCATGGCCGGCGAGGAAGACGGCGTGGGCGCCGAAGGCGTGCTGGACCACAGCCAGCTGCTGACCGACCCGGAAGAAGCCGCCCGCTTCGTCAAGGACACCGGCGTGGATGCGCTGGCCATCGCCATCGGCACCAGCCACGGCGCTTACAAATTCACCAAGAAGCCCACCGGCGACGTGCTGCGCATCGACCGCATCAAGGAAATCCACGCCCGCATCCCCAACACCCACCTGGTAATGCACGGTTCCTCCAGCGTGCCGCAGGAATGGCTGCAGATCATCAACGAATTCGGCGGCGACCTGGGCGAGACCTACGGCGTGCCGGTGGAAGAGATCGTGGAAGGCATCAAGCACGGCGTGCGCAAGGTGAACATCGACACCGACCTGCGCCTGGCCTCCACCGGCGCCATCCGCCGCTTCCTGGCGCAGAACCCGAAAGAGTTCGATCCGCGCAAATACCTGAAGGTGTCCACCGACGCCATGCGCGACATCGTGCTGGCGCGCTACGAAGCCTTCGGCGCCGCCGGCATGGCCAGCAAGATCAAGCCGGTGAGCCTGGACAGCATGGCCAATCTGTACCTGAAAGGCCAGCTGGCACAGATCGTGAAGTAAGCACGCGCTGCCGATGCAGAACGCCACTCCGCGGAGTGGCGTTTTTTATTGCCCTGCGGCCAACGTTGGCCGCAGGGTTTTGCTCAACGCGGCGTAGCCTGGCGTCGAGCATGGCGAGGCCCAGCGTTCACTACGCGCAGATGGCTAGCAGCATCAGACCGCATGCAGCCGGTCGCGGAACAGCGCGGCGATCAGGTCGGCCTGGCTGATCATGCCCACCAGCGTGCCGTCGGCGGCCAGCACCGGCACATGGTGCAGGCCGCGCTCGGCGAACAGCGGTACCAGCTCCACCAGGTGCAGGCTGTCGCGCACACTCACCACCGGGCTGCTCATGATCGCCGCCACGCGGTTGCCGGCGCCGCGGCCGCCCAGCAGCCGCGCCACGCGCTCGCGCAGGCCTTCCGGCGTGCCGTCCAGCCGCTTGAGGAAGTCCACCAGCGACACCATGCCCAGCACCTGGCCGAACTCGCCCACCACCGGCAGCGCGCGCACCTTATGGCGGCGCAGCAGGCGCCAGGCTTCCTGCAGGCTGGTATCCGCCCGCAAAGTCACCACGTCGCGGGTCATGAAGTCGCGGCAGCGGGTATCGCCAAGGCGACGGCGGTAGGCGTGCATCTCGGCCAGCGTCATCACCTGCTCCAGGTCGTCGCGGCTGATGTCCAGCAGGTGGTTGAAGCCGCTCAGCGCCGCGCTGACGTCCTCGTCGCGGATGCCCATGCGCGCCAGCGGCGACGGGTCACTGACCAGGTTGCGGTTGGGCGCCGGCAGCGGCCGCGGGTAGGGGCGGCGCAGCAGCTGGCGGTTGAGCAGCAGCGCGAACAGCAGCATCAGCAGCGCATTGCAGGACACCAGCCCGACAAAGCCGAAGCCCATGGCATGCACCGCCGGGCCGCCGATCACCGCGTTGAGGGCGATGGCACCACCCGGCGGGTGCAGGCAGCGCAGCGCGATCATGGCGAAGATGGCCAGCGCCACCGCCAGCCCGGCAGCCAGCGCCGGGGAGGCAATCCACTGCGCGCACAGCACACCAACGGTGGCCGACACCAGGTGGCCGCCCACCAGCGGCCACGGCTGCGCCAGCGGGCTGCTGGGCAGCGCATACAGCAACACCGCTGCGGCGCCCATCGACGCCACCAGCATCGGCGCCGGCCCCAGCAGCCAGTGGGTGAGCAGGCCGGTGGCGGCGATGGCCAGCAGGGTGGCGGCGGTGACCGCCAGCCGTTCGCGGCGGCCGATCTGCAGCGGCTCCGGCCACCAGCGTTGCAGTTGGCCGCGCAGGCCGGCCGGCAGGAAAGTCAGAGGGTTTTGCATCGACGCATTGTAGGGAACATGTATTTCATTTGCCACTTCAACGCCGCCGGAGCCTTGCGTACACTGACGTCATGAGCGAACTTTTCTCCCCCCTGGAATGGGTCTTCGTCATCATCCTGGCGCTGGTGCCGCTGGCCGGCATCGTGCTGCACCTGTGGATCATGCTGCTGCGGCCGCCGCAGGCGCCGCCGGACGAGCAGGACAAGACCCGCTGACTTGCCGTGCCGCCGCTGGCGGCACGCCCCCGTTGCGACAAAGGAGCCCGGCATGAGCATGGACGTGATCGACTACGAAATCTTCGGCGATGACATGCAGTACGTCGAAGTGGAGCTGGACCCGGGCGAGGCCGCTGTCGGCGAGGCCGGCGCGCTGTACTACATGGAAGACGGCGTCAGCATGGACACCATCTTCGGCGACGGCTCGGCCAGCCAGAGCGGGCTGTTCGGCAAGCTGCTGGGCGCCGGCAAGCGGCTGATCACCGGCGAATCGCTGTTCACCACCGTGTACCAGAACCAGGCCGGCCACAAGCGCAAGGTGGCGTTTGCCGCCAGCTACCCGGGCAAGATCGTGCCGGTGCACCTGCTGGAGCTGGGCGGCACGCTGTATGCGCAGAAGGACAGTTTCCTGGCCGGCGCCAAGGGCGTGAGTCTGGGGTTGGCGTTCCAGAAGAAGATCGGCACCGGCCTGTTCGGTGGCGAGGGCTTCATCATGCAGAAGCTGGAAGGCGATGGTTACGTGTTCCTGCACGCCGGCGGCACACTGACCTGCCGCCAGCTGCACCCGGGCGAGACGCTGCGGGTGGATACCGGCTGCGTGGTGGCCTACCAGCCGACGGTGGATTTCGACATCGAGTACGTTGGCAAGCTCAAGAGCGCGCTGTTCGGCGGCGAGGGCGTGTTCTTCGCCCGCCTCACCGGCCCGGGCAAGGTGTGGCTGCAGTCGCTGCCGCTGTCGCGGCTGGCCGATCGCATCCTGGCCGCCAGCCCGCGTGCTGGCGGCCGCAGCAGCGAACAGGGTTCGCTGCTGGGCGGGTTGGGCGACCTGATCGACGGCGACGACTGACGCTGCGGCCAACGTTGGCCGCATAAAACAAAACCGCCCGTGCTGCCACGGGCGGTTTGCTATTGCGCGCCGGCTGGCAGCTTACTTGCCGCCGACACCCAGCTTGCTGCGACGGGCCTTCACCGCGTCGGCCAGCGTCTGCAGCGTGCTCTCGGTATCGTCCCAGCCGATGCAGGCGTCGGTGATGCTCTGGCCGTAGGTCAGGGTGCAGCCCGGCTTCAGGTCCTGGCGGCCTTCCACCAGGTGGCTTTCCACCATCACGCCGAAGATGTGGTTGTCGCCGGCGGCCAGCTGGCCGGCCACGTCCTGGCACACTTCCATCTGGCGCTTGTAGTCCTTGCGGCTGTTGGCATGGCTGAAATCCACCATCAGCTTCTGCGGCAGGCCGACGGCGGCCAGCTCGGCGGCGGCGGCCTTGACGAAACGTTCCTCGTAGTTCGGCTCCTTGCCGCCACGCAGGATCACGTGGCAGTCCGGGTTGCCGCCGGTTTCCACGATGGCGGAGTGGCCGGTCTTGGTCACCGACAGGAAGTGGTGCGACACGCTGGCGGAGCGGATGGCGTCGACGGCGATCTTCAGGTTGCCGTCGGTGCCGTTCTTGAAGCCCACCGGGCAGGATAGCCCGGACGCCAGCTCACGGTGCACCTGCGATTCGGTGGTGCGCGCGCCGATGGCGCCCCAGCTGATCAGGTCGGCCAGGTATTGCGGGGTGATCATGTCGAGGAATTCGGTGGCGGCCGGCATGCCCATGCTGTTGAGGTTGAGCAGCAGGCGACGGCCGATGCGCAGACCGGCGTTGATATCGTAGGACTCGTCCAGGTGCGGATCGTTGATCAGGCCCTTCCAGCCCACGGTGGTGCGCGGCTTTTCAAAATACACGCGCATTACCACCACCAGCTCGCCGGCGTATTTTTCGCGCAGCGGCAGCAGGCGGCGGGCATATTCTTCGGCCGCGGCCGGGTCGTGGATGGAACAGGGGCCGATCACCACCAGCATGCGGTCATCCTCGCCGCGCAGCAGGCGGGCGATGTCGCGGCGGGTATGGTAGATCAGCTCGGCGGCCGGCTCGTTGATCGGCAGCTCGTACAGGTGCGCGATCGGGGGCAGCAGTTCCTTGATGTCACGGATTCTTACGTCATCGGTCTGGCGGTGCATGATTGTTTTCCTTGCCTGTCTGGCTATCTCTTTGCATAGCAACATTACCTGCTTGCACCCGCCGTGCCAAGCCTGCCGCGGCAAAACAAAAGGGCACCCCGCGGGGTGCCCTTGTGCTGCGGCCAACAGCGATCAGTCTGCGTACTGGCGTTTCATGCGCTCGCGGCGCTCCTGCGCTTCCACCGACAAGGTGGCAGTCGGGCGGGCCAGCAGGCGCTTCAGGCCGATCGGCTCGCCGGTGTCTTCACAGAAACCGTAGGAACCGTCGTCGATCAGGCGCAGGGTGGACTGGATTTTTTGCAGCAGCTTGCGCTCGCGGTCGCGGGTGCGCAGCTCCAGTGCGTACTCCTCTTCCAGCGTGGCGCGGTCGGCCGGATCCGGCGTGGCCTCCTGCTCTTGCAGATGGCTGGCCGTGGCATTGGCGTTGCCCAACAGCTCTTGCTGCATCTGCAGCAGGCGCTCCTTGAAGAACTCAAGGTGGTCGGCGTTCATGTAGTCGTCGCCGGACCAGTTGAGGATGTCTTGTTCAGTCAGCTTGGCCATGATTTGAGCTTCCAGCTATTAAGAGTTTTGGCAAACAGGCGTGGAAGATTACCGACGGCATACGGAAAGTGCAACACGGTAATGGAACATTCACGGAATTATCTATTTATATAGCGTCCGCCGCGCCAAAGCTCAAGCCGGATCGCAGATGGCGCCGGAAGCCGCGGCAACGGCGGCCGGCGGGCCGTCGTTGCCGCTCATGGCAACATCATTTCTGCGACAGCACCCACTTCACCAGGGTCTTGAGATCGGCGTCGCTGACCTGCGGATTGGGCGGCATCGGCACGCTGCCCCACACGCCGGAACCGCCGGCTTTCACCTTGGCGATCAGCCGCGCCTCGGCGCCCTTGTCGCCGGCGTATTTCTTGGCCACGTCCCGGTAGGCCGGGCCGACCACTTTCTTCTCCACCGCGTGACAGGCGGTACAGCTGTACTTTTGCGCCAGCTGCAGATTGGCAAACGCCGGTGCGGCCAACAGGCCGCCAGCCAGCGCGGCAAACAGCATCTTTTTCATGACATTTCCTCCTCGAACGCAGCCGCCGGCACGGCGGCTGCCTGGTCCATTACACCGCCAGTTGCAGCTGGGTCAGGAACAACCCTTCCAGCATGCGCAAGGGCAGCATCTGCAGCACCTGGATGATCAGCAGCAGCAGCAGCGGCGACAGATCCACCCCGCCCACGTTGGCCGCACGGAACGGCTTGAGGTAGGGGCGGGTGAGCGCCTCCAGCACCGGCGACAGCGCATTGTACGGACTCACCCAGCTGAGGATCGCCTGCACGATCACTGCGCCGGCCAGCAGGTTCAGCGACTGGCGGAACAACTCCAGCAACGCCAGCAGCAGCAGGCCGAACCAGGTCTGCGGGCTGGCAAAGTCGTAAGGCATGGCGTTGAGTGCCAGCACCGCCGCCACCACCACCAGCTGCACCAGCAAGGCCAGCAGCAACGAGGCACTGTCGTAGCCATGCCAGGCCGGCACGCGGCGGCGCAGCGGCAGCACGGCAAAGTTGGTCACCGCCATGACGAACTGGGTGAACGGGTGCTTGTGCGGCGCGCGCGCCAGCTGCAGGTAGAAGCGCAGCAGCAGCACCAGCACGAACAGCCCGCCCACGGTGGTCAGCAGAAAGCGCAGGGTTTCCAGAATCAGCATGGATCAGTCCTTGGACAGTTCGATGCCCATTTCCACCGAGCGGGCGCGGCAATCCATGGCGCCGGCGATGATGGCCTGCTTCACGCCTTCCGCCTCGAAGCGGAAGATGGCGCGCTCGGTGGTGCCGCCCTTGGACATCACGTTCTGGCGCAGGGTGGCCACCGGCAGCGGGCTCTGCCGCGCCAGCTCCACCGCGCCGTCGAAGGTGGCCAGCACCAGGCGGCGCGCCTCATCTTCGGCAAAGCCGGCCTGTACCGCGCCCTCGATCATGCTTTCGATGAAATAGAACACGTAGGCCGGGCCGCTGCCGGATACGCTGGTGATGTCGTCGATGCCGCTTTCCGCCGCCAGCCAGGTGGTGGTACCCACCGCCTGCATGATGCTGGTCGCCGCCGCGCGTTCGGCGTCGCCAACGTTGGCCGCAGCGTACAGGCCGGACACGCCCTTGCCCACCATGGCCGGGGTATTGGGCATCACGCGCACGATGCGCTCGCTGCCCAGCCAGCGCGCCAGCGCTTCGCACCGGATGCCGGCGGCGATCGACACCACCAGCGCATTGCCCAGCACCGGCGCCAGCGCCAGGCACACCTCGCGCAGCGCCTGCGGCTTCACCGCCAGCACCACCACGCCGTCGGCGGCAAACTGTGCCGGCAACGTGGCCAGCGCCTCCACGCCGAACTGCTGCTGCAGCTGGGCGCGCTTTTCCTCGTGCAACTCCACCACGCGGATGTGGTGCTCGCCGCCGGCGACCAGCCCGCCGATGATGGCGGTGGCCATATTGCCGCCACCAATGAAGGTAATCTGCATCATTTCGCCTTTGTAGATTGTATACGGTTGTAAGAGCAACTCATGATAGTTCACTGCGGATAGTGGCGGGCGCCAAAAATGGCGGTGCCCACCCGCACCATGCTGCTGCCGGCGGCCACCGCCTGCGCCATATCGGCCGACATGCCCATCGACAGCGTATCCAGCAGCAGCCCCTCGGCCGCCATCTGCTGCTGCAACTGGCGCAGCACGGCGAAGCGGGCGGCCAACAGCGCCGCATCCGGCGTCGGCTCTGGGATGCACATCAGTCCGCGCAGGCGCAGCCCGGGCAGCGCCGCCACCGCGCGCAGCAGCGCCGGCGCGTCCTGCGGTGCGCAGCCGCTCTTGCTGTCCTCGCCGGACACATTCACCTGGACGCAGACATTCAGCGCCGGCAGCCCTGCCGGCCGCTGCGCCGACAGCCGCTCGGCGATCTTCAGCCGGTCGACGGAATGCACCCAGTGCGCCAGCTCGGCCACGATGCGGCTCTTGTTGGACTGCAACGGTCCGATGAAATGCCATTCGATGGCCAGGTCGGCCAGCTCCTGGCACTTGTGCTGCAGCTCCTGCACGTAGTTCTCGCCGAATGCCCGCTGCCCGGCGGCGTATACCTCACGGATGGCCGCGGCCGGGAAGGTCTTGCTGACCGCCAGCAACTGGACCTCCTGCGCCGGCCGGCCGGCGGCCTGCGCCGCGGCGTCCAGTTTGCTGCGTACCTGCTGCCATGCCTGTGCGAGTTGCGTCATGTGACTATGTGGATTCTTTCGATGCGGCCAACATACAGCTGCGTTTGCTACGCCATGGCAACCATGCGTATCGAGCGCGGCGACCAAACAAGGCTGCCATGTTCGCGGTTTACACTTTGCCAGGAGGACGGCGCCAAGCCTGCCCGCCACCGGTCGCTGCCTTGGCACCCTGAGGAATTATATGGATGTGCTGCAGCAAGAGCCATAAGCCAATATCCAGCGCCGCCGCCGCGCGAGCAAAGCCCAGCAGCCAGATCGCCGCACACGGGGTTTTGCCGTCACCACGGCAACCCGGGCCATCGATCAACCCGTGGCCATTCGGCGCGGGTGTCATGCCGACTAGGCTATAAAGCAATAGCTGATAGAGACTTGCGGCAGGAGGATCAGATGCAGGGCCATGATGAGGAGGCACGGTCAACCCGCTTGTATAAAATCGAAAAAAAAAGTGCCCAGTACCAGGAAACATACCGCCATCTGGAAAACGAGCTCGGTATTGCCGCCGCTATTGCCGCCCTGGAAGGCGACAATTACAACGGGATAGCAATTGAAGTGGCCGCGCTGCGCGAATTATTTGCCGGGAAGCGCAAAGCGGAAGATTTGCGGGCCAAACAGCATAAAAGCTACGACTACATCACGACGCGTATTGGCAAGGTCAGAAAAGCGCTGCGACAGCAGTACTTTTCGATTTCAGATGTCGAGCAGCGCAAAAAATTGATCATGGCCCGACGGATGCCTAGGCGCCTGGTTTGCGAGGCGCTGCAGAACGAGCTGAATGTTGCCCGCCACACCTTGCAGACGGTGAAGCACACCGCCCATGCCAAGCCCTGGCTGATCGGCGCGACGGCAAGCGTGGTGGCGGTGTTGCTCGGAGGCAGCCTAGCCGGACTGTACGGCGCGCTGGCGGGCGTGGTCGGGGGCTTTTTCCTGGGCAAGTGGCTGGTCGACAACAGCCATAAAAGAATCATGCGCCAGACAACTGCCGTGCAATGGGACGTGGACAGCCTTTCCAACCTGCTGCTGGCCTGCCGCCGTGCGCCGGAGTGGTTTTCCGAGTCGGAAGAACACAGCGGTGAGCGCGACCTGTATGAAGTGTGATGCGGCGCACCCTCGAATGCGGTTCGGCAGCTAGTTGCCCCGGCAGGCGGCAAGCACGCCACACCACGGCCGTCGCCTTTCCGCACTGCTCGCCCCTGTGCCACTCTCCAGCTAATCATGACCTGGCCGTATCGCTACCGGCATGGAGCCGCAGGAAAGCGCCGTGTATGATTTAGTCACACACGGCGCCAATCCGGCATCCAAATGCCGTATTACCGCGCGTCGTATTTTGTGGCTCACCAGCAGACACGCCACGCCGAGCATCGGGGGAAAACAAGATGGAAATTTCGGACCTGCTGGCCTTCACGGTCAAGAACAAGGCCTCGGACCTGCACCTGTCCGCCGGGCTGCCGCCGATGATCCGCGTGCACGGCGACATCCGCCGCATCAACCTGCCGCCGATGGATCACCATGACGTGCACGACATGGTGTACGACATCATGAACGACTATCAGCGCAAGATCTTCGAAGACAGCTTCGAGTGCGACTTCTCGTTCGAGGTGCCCAATCTGGCGCGCTTCCGTGTCAACACCTTCATGCAGAACCGCGGCATGGGCGCGGTGTTCCGCGTGATTCCGTCCAAGGTGCTGTCGCTGGAAGACCTCAACGCGCCGAAGATTTTCCGCGAAATTTCCGAATACCCGCGCGGCATCGTGCTGGTCACCGGGCCGACCGGCTCCGGCAAATCCACCACCCTGGCGGCGATGATCGACTACATCAACAACAACGAGTACGCGCACATCCTCACCGCCGAGGATCCGATCGAATTCGTGCATGAGAGCAAGAAATCGCTGATCAACCAGCGCGAACTGGGCACCCAGACCCGCAGCTTTGCCAATGCGCTGAAAAGCGCGCTGCGCGAGGACCCGGACGTGATCCTGGTGGGCGAGATGCGCGATCTGGACACCATTCGCCTGGCGCTGACCGCAGCCGAGACCGGCCACCTGGTGTTCGGCACCCTGCACACCAGCAGCGCCGCCAAGACCGTGGACCGTATCGTCGACGTGTTCCCGGCCGGCGAGAAGGAAATGGTGCGCGCCATGCTGTCGGAAAGCCTGCGCGCGGTGGTATCGCAGGCGCTGCTGAAGACCAAGGACGGCAGCGGCCGGGTGGCGGCGCACGAGATCATGGTCGGCACCCCGGCGATCCGCAACCTGATCCGCGAGAACAAGCTGGCGCAGATCAACTCGATGATCCAGACCGGCCAGCAATACGGCATGCAGACGCTGGACCAGTGCCTGCAGGACCTGGTGCGCCGCAATATCGTGTCCGAGGAAGAAGCGCGCAGCAAAGCCACCAACAAGGACTACTTCTAAGCGGAGCCGGTGATGGAAAAGGAACAGGCATCAAAATTCATCAACGATCTGCTGGCCCACGCGGTCAGCAAGAACGCTTCGGATATCTTCATCGCCGCCGAGTTTCCGCCGGCGATGAAGATCGACGGCAAGATCACCCCGGTATCGCCGCAGATCCTGTCCGGGCAGCACACCAAGGAGCTGGTGCGTTCGGTGATGAACGACCGCCAGACCGAGGAATTCGAGGCCAACAAGGAGGCCAACTTCGCCATCAGCCCGCCGGGGGTTGGCCGCTTCCGCGTCAGCGCCTACGTGCAGCAGGGCAAGGCCGGCATGGTGCTGCGCAAGATCAACACCGAGATCCCCACCTTCGACCAGCTGCAGCTGCCGGAAGTGCTGCGCGACATCGCCATGATCAAGCGCGGGCTGGTGATTTTCGTCGGCGGTACCGGCTCCGGTAAATCCACCTCGCTGGCGGCGCTGGTGGACTGGCGCAACAGCCATGCCGCCGACCACATCATCACCATCGAAGACCCGGTGGAATACGTGCACGCGCACAAGAAAAGCATCGTCACCCAGCGCGAGATCGGCGTGGACACCGACAGCTGGGAGATCGCGCTGAAGAACACCCTGCGCCAGGCGCCGGACGTGATCCTGATGGGCGAGATCCGCGACCGCGAAACCATGATGTACGGCCTGCAGTTCGCCGAGACCGGCCACCTGTGCCTGGCCACGCTGCACGCCAACAACGCCAACCAGGCGCTGGACCGCATCCTGAACTTCTTCCCGGAAGAGCGGCACCAGCAGGTGCTGATGGACCTGTCGCTGAACATGAAGTCCATCATCTCGCAGCGCCTGGTGCCGTTGAAGGGCGGCAAGGGCCGCACCGCGGCGATCGAGGTGCTGATCAACAGCCCGCTGATCTCCGACCTGATCTTCAAGGGCGAGGTGTCCAGCATCAAGGAGGTGATGGGGCGCTCGCGCGAATCCGGCATGCAGACCTTCGACCAGGCGCTGTTCGACCTGTTCGAGGTCGGCAAGATCAGCTACGAGGACGCGCTGCGCAATGCCGACTCGGTGAACGACCTGCGGCTGCAGATCAAGCTGCACAGCGAAACCGCCAAGCACCAGGGCGTGGAGCAGGGCGGGCTGGATCACCTGGACATCGTCTAGCCCGCATCGCGGACCCATCGACAAGGCCGCTCGCACGCGAGCGGCCTTGTCGCATGCGGCCAACCTTGGCCGGCTCAGCGCTTCGCCGCGATTGGCCGTGACCGGCGCCCGCCGGCATCGGCGGCCGCTGCTGCCGTTTGCCAGCTGGCGCCACGCCAGTGGCGCACACTGCCCGCCACACCTGCCTCAATGCCGCCGGCCGGGCGACACCACAAGGTTGGCCGCACCCCCAGCGCCCGCGCCCGTGCATAAAAAAACGCCGCACACGGCGGCGTTCAGAAAGCGGCGTACCGCCTCAATGCTGCAGGATCTTGGACAGGAACTGCTTGGCGCGCTCGGAACGGGCGTCCGGGTTGCCGAAGAATTCCTCCTTGGCGCAGTCCTCCACGATGTGACCGCGGTCCATGAAGATCACGCGGTTGGCCACCTTGCGGGCGAAGCCCATCTCGTGGGTCACGCACATCATGGTCATGCCTTCGTGCGCCAGCTCCACCATCACGTCCAGCACCTCGTTCACCATTTCCGGGTCCAGCGCCGAGGTCGGCTCGTCGAACAGCATGGCGATCGGGTCCATCGCCAGCGCGCGGGCGATGGCCACGCGCTGCTGCTGGCCGCCGGACAGCTGACCGGGGAACTTGTTCGCATGCGCCTTCAGGCCGACGCGGTCCAGGTAGTGCATGCCCTTCTGCATCGCCTCGTCCTGGCTACGGCCCAGCACGCGCTGCTGCGCGATGGTCAGATTCTCGGTGATCGACAGGTGCGGAAACAGCTCGAAGTTCTGGAACACCATGCCGATGCGGGCGCGCAGCTTGGGCAGATCGGTCTTGGCATCGCCCACCGAGGTGCCGTCGACGATGATGTCGCCCTTCTGGAACGGCTCCAGCGCGTTGACGGTCTTGATCAGCGTGGACTTGCCGGAGCCGGACGGGCCGCACACCACCACCACTTCGCCCTTGCTCACCTCGGTCGAGCAGTCGGTAAGCACCTGGAACTCGCCATACCATTTGCTGACGTTCTTGATGGAAATCATGCTCATACCGCAAACCTCTTTTGCAGGCGCTTCACCAGAGTGGAGGCGCCGAAACTGATCACAAAGTACACCGCACCGGCAAAAATCAGGAACTCATGCGGCAGACCGACGATATCGCCCTTGGAGCGAGCCATGTTGAGGAAGTCCATCAGGCCCACCGCGTACACCAGCGAGGTGTCTTGGAACAGGATGATGGACTGCTGTAGCAGCAGCGGCATCATCTTGCGGAACGCCTGCGGCAGGATGATCAGGCGCATGGCCTGACCGTAGCCCATGCCCAGCGCGTAGGCGGCGTTGAGCTGGCCGCTGGAGATGGACTGGATGCCGGCGCGCACGATCTCGCAATAGTAGGCGGCCTCGAACATCATGAACGCCACCAGGCAGGAGGTGAAGGCGCCCACGGCGACAAACTCGCCGGTGATCCAGTTCAGCAGCATCGGCACCGCCAGGTAGAACCAGGTAATCACCAGCAGCAGCGGAATGGAACGGAAGTAATTGACATAGGCCTTGGCCAGGCCGGACAGCAGCGCACTGCTGGACAGGCGCATCAGCGCCAGGATGGTACCCAGCGCCACGCCGCCGCCAACCGCCAGCAGCAGCAGCTTGAGCGTGAGCAGCATGCCGTCCCACAGATTGGGCAGCGCCGGAACGATTTGCGTGAAATCCATTATTTACCTCCTCCCATCATGCCGGGTACGCGCACCTTGCGCTCCACCCAGCCCATCAGCCCCATCAGGCTCATGTTGAGCACGAAGTAGATGACGGTGGCGAGGGTAAACGCCTCAAACATATTGGCGGTGAACTCCGCGGTCTGCTTGGTCTGCGCCAGCAGTTCCATCAGGCCGATCAGCGATGCCACCGACGAGTTCTTGAAGATGTTGAGAAACTCGCTGGTGAGCGGCGGGATGATGATGCGGAACGCCTGCGGCAGCAGCACGTGGCGGTACATCTGCGCCTGGTTGAAGCCCACTGCCAGCGCGGCGGCACTCTGCCCCTTGGGCAGCGCCTGGATGCCGGTGCGCACCTGTTCGCAGACGCGGGAGGCGGTGAACAGCGCCAGGCAGATCACTACCGAAATATAGGCCGAGGTGGTGGGCGGCAGCTCCTGCTTGAACCAGATCTGCGTGCTTTCCGGCAGCAGGTCCGGCACCAGGAAATACCACACGAACAGCTGCACCAGCAGCGGCACGTTGCGGAACAGCTCGACGTAGGCGGTGGCGATGCCGGCTGCCGTCTTGTTCGGCAGGGTGCGCATCACCCCCAGAATGGAACCGATGAGCAGCGCCACCGTCCAGGCCACCAGCGCCACGGCGATGGTCCAGCCCAGGCCGGAGACGAACCAGTCAAGGTAGATCTCGCTGCCGATACCGGTGGACTTGAAGAAAACGTTCCAGTCCCAGTTGTAATTCATTGATGTCTCCAAAGAAAAAGGGGCGCAAGCCGCGCCCCTTCGCAAGCGGGTGGGGGAGCTTCCCCCGGCCCGGTTACGTTGGCCGCAAGCCGAACTTACCCGCTTGCACCGTCATGCCGGCTTACATCTGCTCCGCAGACTTGTCGGTCGGCTTGGCGATCAGCTCTTTCAGTTCGTCGGACATCGGGAAGTTCAGGTTCAGGCCCTTCGGCGGTACCGGGTTGGTGAACCACTTGTTGTAGATCTTGTTGATTTCGCCAGACTTGTAGGTGGCCTTGATGGCATCGTCCACTACCTTCTTGAACGCCGGGTCATCCTTGCGCAGCATGCAACCGTAGATCTCGAACGACTGCGGCTTGCCGGTCACTACCCAGTTGGCCGGGCTCTTGGCCTTGGCCAGTTCGCCGTACAGCAGCGCGTCGTCCATCATGAAGGCCACGGCGCGGCCGGATTCCAGCATCAGGAACGATTCGCCGTGATCCTTGGCGGAGATGATGTTCATGCCCATCTGCTTCTCGGCGTTCATCGCCTTGATCAGACGCTCGGAAGTGGTACCGGCGGTGGTCACCACGTTCTTGCCCTTCAGGTCCGGGAAGTCTTTCACGCCGGAGGTCTTGGCGGTCAGCAGGCGGGTGCCGATTTCGAAGATGCCCACCGAGAACGCCACCTGTTTCTGGCGCTCCAGGTTGTTGGTGGTGGAGCCACATTCCAGGTCCACGGTACCGTTCTGTACCAGCGGAATGCGGGTCTGCGAAGTCACCAGGTTGTAGCGCACTTGCAGGTTAGGCATCTTCAGCTGTTTTTTTACCGCCTCGACCACTTTCAGCTGCAGGTCGTGCGAGTAGCCTACCGGGGTCTGGCCTTCGGCCAGGTAGGAGAACGGAATCGACGCATCGCGATGGCCCAGCACGATGGTGCCGGATTGCTTGATCTTGTCCAGGGTGCCTTCGGCCATGGCCGGGGCGGCAACGGCGGAGGCGATTACGGCAGTAGTCAGCAGTCGTTTAGTAAAACGCATGAGTTTCTCCATTTTTCTCGGGTTTTTGCTGCTTGTCCCGGCTGCCCCGCGGTACGCGGCAGCCCGAATTGAATCTGTTGTTTTAGTTCATCGGCGTCAGCAACTGACGCAGGAATTGCTTGGCACGGTCGTGCTGCGGGTTGGTAAAGAAGCTTTCCGGGTGCGCCTGTTCGATGATCTCGCCGTGGTCGACAAACACCACGCGGTCGGCCACTTCGCGGGCAAAGCCCATTTCGTGGGTCACCACCATCATGGTCATGCCGGATTCGGCCAGATCCTTCATCACCTTCAGCACTTCGCCGATCATTTCCGGGTCCAGCGCCGAGGTCGGCTCGTCGAACAGCATCACGCGCGGTTCCATCGCCAGGCCGCGGGCAATCGCCACGCGCTGCTGCTGGCCGCCGGACAGCTGCGACGGGAAGGCGTCCTTCTTGTGCGCCAGGCCGACTTTCTCCAGCAGGCTGACGGCCTGCTTTTCCGCCGCGGCCTTGTCCATGCCTTTTACCTTGATAGGCGAAAGCGTGATGTTTTCCAGTACCGAAAGGTGGGGATACAGGTTGAAGTGCTGGAAAACGAAGCCGACTTCGGCGCGCAGCGCGTTCAGATTGGTCTTCGGATCGGTCACGTTGACGCCATCGACCCAGATCTCGCCTTCGTTGATGGTTTCCAGCTGGTTCACCGTGCGGATCAGCGTGGACTTGCCGGAGCCGGACGGCCCGCACACCACCACCACCTCGCCCTGGGTCACTTCCAGGTTGATGCCCTTGAGCACATGCAGATCCTTGAACCACTTGTGCACATTGTTGAATCGGATCATGAACTTCCCTTTTCCCACCGTATGTAGAAGATTCCCGTCGCCGCTGGCGCGGTCTTGTGTGACGGAACGTAGCTGGCAGCAACGCTGTCCGCCGGCCAGCCGGCAGCCAGCCTGCGGCTATCAGCCGGCCAGTGCGTTGGCAATGGCCACGTATTGCGCGACGCTGAGGTTCTCGGCGCGCAGCCCGGCATCGATGCCCAGTGCAGCCAACCTTTCCTCGCCGATCATGCCCTTGAGGTTGTTGCGCAGCGTCTTGCGGCGCTGGGCAAATGCCTGCGCCACCACCTGCTCCAACAGCTCCTCGTCGCGGGCAATGCCGCAACGTCCCGGTACGGGAATCATCCGTACCACCGCCGAGTCCACCTTCGGCGGCGGGTAGAACGAACCGGGCGGTACCAGCAAGATCTGTTCCATGTCGAAACGGTACTGCAACATCACCGTCAAACGGCCGTAATCCGGGGTGCCCGGCACCGCCACCATGCGGTCCACCACCTCTTTTTGCAGCATGAAATGCATGTCGGTGACGCGCTCGCCGTAGCAGGCCAGGTGGAACAGCAGCGGGGTGGAAATGTTGTACGGCAGGTTGCCCACCAGCTTGAACTTGCCGGCGGTGACGCTGCCGAAATCGAAGGCCAGCGCATCGCCTTCATGGATGGTCAGCCGCTCGGGCGGATATTCGCGCTTCAGCCGGGAAATGATGTCGCGGTCAATCTCCGCAACATGCAAATGGTCTAAACGCTGCAGCAGCGGCTTTGTCAGCGCCCCCAGGCCGGGGCCGATCTCGATCACCACGTCGTCGCGCCGCGCGCCCACGGCATCGACGATGTCCTCGATCACCTTCTGGTCCTGCAAAAAGTTCTGGCCGAATCGCTTGCGCGGAATGTGTTTGCTCATGAAATGTCCGGAGTGCTAACCATGCCCAGCGCCCGCACCGGGCGGCGCGGGCGATGGGCAAATAAAAACGGGACCGCCGTGTTCACCTTATGTCGTCGTGGCGGTTTTGCCATGACAAAGTCCAACGGCGCCCAGAAAAACCTATGCGTACGGAAAACCGAACAAGCGTGCCCGCCACCATACGCCAGACCGGATGCGCGGTCTAATGCCCCGCCGCCAGCTGCTGCACGCCGGCCACCAGCACGGCATAGCGCGCAAACTTGCCGATGCCGATCCACAGCAGGCACGGCCACCACGGCAGGCGCAGCCAGCCGGCCGCCAGCGGTAGCGCATCGCCCAGCAACGGCACCCAACTCAGCAACAGCGCCGCCGGGCCGAAGCGCGCGAACCAGGCCGCCGCGCGCGGCGGCAGCGGCCTGGGCGGCACCCGCCGCCCCAGCCACACGTTGCTGAGACTGCCGGCGGTGTTGGCGACGGTCGCCACCAGCAGCGCCAGCAGCCACAGGCCGGGCCGGTCCAGCAGCAGCGCGCCCAGCGCCAGCTCGGAGCTGCCGGGCAGCAGCGTGGCCGACAGGAAGGCCGAGGCGGCCAGCCCCGCCAGCAACAGCGCGCTGTCCATGCCGCCTAGACGCTGAAGTGGAAGGCGGCGCCGGCGGCGGCGCTGACCACCTGCGACAGCGTGGCGCCAAACTCGGCACCATCGCGGCTGGCGATCCACTGGCCGTCACGGCAGGCAAAATGGAAACCGCCGCTCTTGGCGGCGATCCACAGCTCCTGATTGGGCACGTGGCGGTTCACCACCACCTTGCCGCCGTCGTCGAACTCGATCTCCAGCACATTGCCGCTGATCACGCAGTCCACATCCAGCCCGGCGTCGTCCAGCGCATTCTCGATGCGGCGGAACATCTCCTCGCTCAGGCGCAGGAATTCGGTTTCGCTCATTGCTTCGTCCTGTCCAAAAGGTTGGCCGCGCAGCTTGGGAGAGTCTGCCACGGCCTGTTAGACTGCCATTTTGCCATAGCTCCCCACTGGAATCCGTATGCGTACTGCGCTGCTGCTCGTCCTGCTGTCTACCACCGTGGCCGCCTGCGGCTACAAAGGCCCGCTGTATCTGCCCAAAGCACCGGCCGGCGCCACCGCCAGCGCCGCGCAATAAGCCACCCGGCCGCGCCTGCGGCCAACCTTGCCGCCCGGCGGCACCTGCAACGGAATGTCGCTGCCGGTCGGCAGCGGTGATCAAACCGGCGCCAGCTGCGGCATGCCCGCTCCGGCGTATCGCTAGCGAATCAAGAGCACGGTGACGCGCGGTGTGGCCGCGCCGGGCCGGCGGCTCAGTCCAGATCGCGGTCGCTGGACAGCTGCAGCCGGTTGCGGCCGTTGCGCTTGGCGCGGTACAGCGCGATGTCGGCGGCGCGCAGCGCCTCGTCCCACGATTGCGGGCTGTCGCACCAGTGCAGGCCGAAGCTGGCGGTGACGTGCAGCAGCGGGTGCACCTCCTGCCAGCTGTATTCCATGATCGCCAGCCGCAGGCGCTCACAGCACACCAGCACGCTTTCCAGCACCGTGTCGGTCAGCAGCAGCACGAACTCCTCGCCACCGTAACGCGTCACCAGATCGCTGCTGCGCGTGCGCAGGGTAATCAGCTGCGCGACTTTCTTCAGCGTCTCGTCGCCGACGGCATGGCCGAAGCGGTCGTTGATGTTCTTGAAGTGATCCAGGTCCAGCACCACCACCGCCAGCCCGCCGCCGTCGCTGCCCAGCCGCGCCAGCCGTGCCGGCCCTTCCAGGTCCAGCAGCCGGCGGTTGCCCACCCCGGTCAGTGCATCGACCAGTGCCGCCTGCTCCAGCTCGTTCATGCGCGCGTCGGCGACGGCCTTTTCCGCCTCCAGCCGGGCGGCACGCAGGCGTTCGCGCTCCGCCTGCAGCCGCTCGCGCTCGGCGGCCAGCTGCGCGCTGGTGATTTCCAGCTCCTTGCGGATCGCCCAGCCCTGGGTGCTGCTGCGCTGGTTGGCCAACTCCTGCTCGATGCGGCGCAGCGCCTCCAGCTCGCCCAGCGCCAGCTGGAACTCGCCGCTGTCCTTGTACAGCCGGTACAGGCCCTCGTGCGCCAGCATCTTCATGTCGAACTCCAGCAGCTCATCCTGCGCCAGCAGCGCGCGCAGCGCAGTGGCCGCAGCCTGATGCTGGCCGGAGTGATGCAGCAAGGTGGCCTCGGCCAGGTCGACATTGCGCTGGATGTGGGTGAAATGGCCTTGCTGCGCCAGGCTGCGCGCCTGCGTCAGCGCCGCGCGGCCGGCAGCGAAATCGCCGAGATTGGTGTGGATTTCCGCCAGGTTGATGTAGGCGGTGGCCAGCGAGTGCAGGTTGCTGCCGCTGACCGCCAGCTGCTCGGCCTGCACGAACTGCGTGCGCGCCAGCAGGAACAGCCGCCGCGCCTCGTCGCCATGACCCAGCACCTCCTGCTGCAGGCCGGCGGCACGGTAGGTCACCCCCAGATTGGTCAGCGCGCTGAAACAGGCGACCTCGTCTGCGGCCAACCTGGCCTGGATTTCCGCCTGCTGCAGCAGGCTCACGCATTGCTCCAGGTCGCCCAGCGCGGAAAAAGTGGCGATGCCGGCGCGGTTCAGCGCCCACGACAGCAGCTCCGGATCGTTGCTGATGCGCGCCGCCCCCAGCGCCTCCAGCGCGTACTTCAGCGCGTCCTGGCCCAGGCCCATCTCGTTGCAGGCCATGGCCACGCTGCACAGCACGTCGGCGCGCGCCGCCGCCTGGCTGACGAAATCCAGCCCCGACGCCGCCTCCAGCCCGTATTGCACCGCCGCGCTCAGCCGCCCCAGCCGCAGCGAATGCAGCGACAGCAGCGCCAACGCCTCGTCGCGCTGGCGGCGAAAGCGCGGCAGGCTGTCGCACAGCGCCAGCGCCTCGGCGGCGGCCTGGCAGCCAAGGTGATGCTCGCCGCTGAGCCGCGCCCGCCGGGCCTGGCGCAGATGCAGGGAAATCGTGCGGCTGGTAGTGGGAGCCGGGGCCGACGGGGAGGGCGCTTTCATGGCGTTAGCCGTGACTCGTGTTGGCATTATGTTTTTTGTTGGCAAACAGCTGTAAGCAAATCGCTAATAAATGGTTACATTTCAATAACGCATTGCTTTATATCGCCTAATTCGGCGGCGGAACAGGGGCTAAACAAGTCATAGCCGGTTTTTTTGTTCCCCGCTGCCCCGGCATACAACACGCGGCGGATTCTTCAAGCGCGCGCATCAAATAGTGAGAACTTCCGCGCGCAGAACTATCAGTTGTCAACCGTGCACTGTTGCGCCGCTGCCACCGGCGCCCGGCGGCTCAGCCACCTGCTGACAGCAGGCTGTCAGTAGCCCCGCTCGATACTGGCGCCATGCAGGAGGTCCTGCCCATTCGAGGAGCGCATCATGTCGCCGTTTGTTCACTGGTTCGAAATCCCCGTTACCGACTTCGCCCACGCCGTCGCCTTCTACCAGCAGGTGTTCCAGCTGGAACTGCGCCAGGAGGAGGCCATGGGCGAGCGCATGGCCATCTTCAGCCGCCCGGACGGCAGCAGCCACGGCTGCCTGATGGCCAGCCCGCACTTGCAGCCGTCGCCGCACGGCTGCCGCCTCTACCTGGACGGCAGTCCCGATGTCGCCACCGTGCTGGCGCGCGTGCGCGCCGCCGGCGGCCGGGTGCTGCTGGAGCAAACGGCGCTGCCGGACGGCAACGGCGACATCGGCCAGTTCGCCGACCCGGACGGCAACCTCATCGGCCTGCATACCGAGCCATGAGCCGGCGCTACTGGATAGGCGTCGCCAGCCGCGACCACGTTGGCCGCAGCGTGGCCGGCGGCTTCGCCCAGCTGTGCCACGGCAAAGCGGCGCCGCTGGCGCGCCTGCAGCCGGGCGACGGCCTGGTGTACTACTCGCCACGCGAGCAGTTCAGCGGCACAACGCCGTGCCAGTGCTTCACCGCCATCGGCGTGGTGCAGCCGGGCGTGCCGTACCAGGTGCAGATGGCGGCGGAGTTCACGCCGTGGCGGCGCGACATCGCCTTCGTCGCCGCCACGCCGGCAGCTATCCGCCCGCTGCTGGCGCAGCTGGCCTGCATCCCCGACCCGCGGCACTGGGGGCAGGTGTTCCGCTTCGGCCTGCTGCCGATCGGCGCCGCCGACTTCCGCTTGATCGCGCAGGCGATGGGCGCGACACTGCCCGCTTCCATGCTGACGGAGTAATGCGATGCGCCGAGCCGATCGCCTGCTGCAGATCCTGTTGCTGCTGCGCGGCCGGCGCCGCACCACCGCCGCGCAGCTGGCGCAATGGCTGGAGGTGTCGCCGCGCACCGTGTACCGCGACATGGCCGACCTGCAGGCCAGCGGCGCGCCGGTCAATGGCGAGGCCGGCGAGGGCTACTGGCTGGAGCGCGGCTTTGCGCCGCCGCCGTTGAGCTTCGCCGCCGACGAACTGGCAGCGCTGGAAGCCGGCGCGCGCATGCTGGCCGGCTGCGCCGACAGCGACACCGCCGCCGCCGCCCATGCCGCGCTGGCCAAGATCCACGCCGTACTGGGCAGCGCCGGGCTGACCCCGTCGCCGCTGTTCGTGCCGCCACTGCGCGCGCCGGCGCCGCAGACCCTGGCGCTGCTGCGCCGCGCCTGCGAGCAGCGGCAATGGCTGCAACTGCGCTACCGCGACGCGGCCGGCCGCGACAGCGAGCGGGAAGTGGCGCCGCTGGGGCTATTCTTCTGGGGTGAGCACTGGACACTGGCCGCCTGGTGCCGGCTGCGCCAGGACTACCGCCACTTTCGCACCGAGCGCATCATCGAACTGCTTGCGGCCAACCATGACTGGCCGGACGGCGTGTCGCTGGACGGCTTCCTGCAACAGGCCGGAGCCGGCGAGGCCGCGCGCCAGCGGCTGCAGCAGCAGACCCGCCAGCCGTGGCACCGGGAATGACAAGCCGCCGCGATCGGCTGCGCGCTGCGCAACGGTACGCGGTGGCTACGCCTTGTCCCGCGCGAGCGGGCGAGCGCGTGCACAAGCGCGGAAACACCACTCGAGGAGCAAGACATGGAAGCACGGCTGAGTTTCATCACCCTGGGCGTCGCCGACCTGGCGCGCGCCACCGCCTTCTACCGCGACGTGCTGACGTTGCCGCAGATCGCGATGCCGGACGGCGCCGGCGTGGCGTTTTTCGAAATGGGCAAGACCTGGCTATCGCTGTTCCCGCGCGCCGAGCTGGCCAAGGATGCCGGCGTGGCGGACAGCCCGCCGGCGGCGTTTCCCGGCTTTTCGCTAGCGCACAATGTGCGCGAGCGGCTGCAGGTGGACGCGCTGCTGGACGAGGTGGCCAGCCGTGGCGGCGACATCGTCAAGCCGGCGGAGGATGCGTTCTGGGGCGGGCGCAGCGGCTACTTCCGCGACCCGGACGGCTTTCTGTGGGAAGTGGCGTGGAACCCGCAATTCCCGCATACCTGAACGCTTGCGGCCAACCTTGCCGCGCGCCACGCAAGTGGTAGCGCCTGCGGCGCGCCATACGCCGCAAGCGTCGCTGACAGCAGCGCGCCGCCGGCCGCGGCTCAGGGCAGCGGGCGCTGCATCAAATACTGGTGCAGCGGCGCCCGGTTACAGCCCAGCGCCAGCAAGGCATCGCCGCCCAGCTCCGGCCGCTGCAGCTGGCTGACGCGCCACGGCAGCGCCGGGTAGGCCGCGCGCAGTGCCAGCAGCAGCTGCCGTGCCGCCTGCTGCGCCGGCTGGCGATCCACCAGGCTGAGAATCTGCACTTCATCCTCCCCCGCCGCGAACACCAGCTGCGCGCTGTCGTGCTGCCAGGCCAGCCACGCTAGCGGCGACACCGCCAGCACCGGCGCGCTCACCTGCAAGGGCAGCAGGGTGCCGGCGGCCTCCGCCGCATCCAGCCAGGCCAGCGCCGCCTGGCGGCCAACGTCCGCCGGCTGCAGCTTGGCCATCGGCAGCGCCACCTCCGCCGCCAGGCTGTAGCCATGCAGCGGCGCCTGCTCGACAAAGCCGCGGCTGCGGTACAGCCGCAGTGCGCGCTCGTTCTGCGCGAATACCTCCAGCTCCAGCGCCGCCAGGCCATGCAGGGTGGCACGGGCGATCAGCTCGTCCAGCAGCGCCGGCGCCGCACCGCTGCCGCGCGCCAGCGGCACGGCCCCCATGGTGGCCAGCCGCCAACGTTGGCCGCGCGGCGCCACCAGCGCGAAGGCCAGGATATCGTCGCCGCGCAGCGCCAGCCGGCTGCGCGACAGCGAGGCCGCCTGGCGGGCGAGGAATCCCGGCCACTGCGCCAGGCTCAGCGCAAACGGGCCGAGCAGGTAGTCGGCGAACGCCGCGCTGAAGGCGGCATGCAGCTGCGCCGGCGGCACGACATTGGCGGGAACGAGGCGAAAGGCGGACATGGCGCGGCGCCAGGACGGGACCGCGTCATTCTAGAAAGCCGCTGCCGGGCGCACAGCCCGCCGGAAGGACAGCTGGCCGCCAGCCGTCGCGGCTTGGCGCCTGCGCGCACGACCAGGCAACACGGCGGCGAACGCGGCGTTTACCTGGCGTAAACGCGCATTCCGCCGCCGCGGGCAATGCGCCCTAGCCGCTGCGCAGCCGGGCCGTGGCCAGGCGCTTACAGCGCCTCGCCCTTGAGCAGCGCCAGCAGCGCCGCGGTATCCAGCTTGGCGCTGGCGTCGCCGCCTTCCAGCAGGCTGTCGGCCAGGTCGCGCTTCACACCGTGCAGCGCCACGATCTGCTCCTCGATGGTGTGCTCGGCCACCAGCCGGTAGATGGTCACCGGCCGTTGCTGGCCCATGCGGTAGGCGCGGTCGGAGGCCTGGTCTTCCACCGCCGGGTTCCACCACGGGTCGAGGTGGATGACGAAGTCGGCGGCGGTGAGGTTGAGGCCGGTGCCGCCGGCTTTCAGGCTGATCAGGAACACATCGCCCTCGCCGCGCTGGAAGGCATCCACCCGTGCCTTGCGCTCCCGCGCCGGGGTGCTGCCGTCCAGATACTGGTAGGCGATGCCCTGATCGTCCAGCCACTGCCGCACCAGCTTGAGATGGTCGACGAACTGGCTGAACACCAACGCCTTGTGGCCGTTTTCCAGCAGCTCCTCGGCGATTTCGGTGAATGCGGCCAACTTGCTGCCGGCAATGGCGCTGTCCGGCAGCACCAGTCGCGGGTGGCAGCAGAAGCGGCGCAGCTTGGTGATTTCGGCCAGCACCTGCATCTGCTTGCCATCGGTGCCCTGCAGCTGGTCGAGCTTGTCCACCGCCTGCTGGCGCATGGCTTCGTACAGATGCAGCTCGTCCGGAGACAGCGGCACCTTGCGGGTGATCTCGGTACGCGGCGGCAGCTCGTGCAGCACCTGGCTCTTGGTACGACGCAGGATGAAGGGCTGGATCAACGCCTTCAGCGCCGCGCGGGCGTTCTTGTCGCCGCGCTCGATCGGCGTGGAAAAACGCTGCTGGAAGCGCTCCTGGCTGCCCAGCAGGCCGGGGTTGAGGAAGCGGAACAGGTTCCACAGCTCGCCGAGGTGGTTTTCCACCGGGGTGCCGGAGGCTGCGAGGCGGAAGCCGGCGTTCAGCGCCATCACCGCCTGCGAGCGTTTGGTGCCGGCGTTCTTGATCGCCTGCGCCTCGTCCAGCACCACCGAGCGCCAGTCCACCGCGGCAAAGGCGTCGGCATCCAGCTGCAGCAGGCCGTAGCTCACCACCACCAGGTCGAACGGCCCCAGGTCCACCAGCGAGCGGAACTGGTGATACGGCCGCACGCGCAGGGTGGGGGCGAAGCGGGCGGCTTCGGACAGCCAGTTCAACGCCACCGAGGTGGGCGCCACCACCAGCTGCGGGCCGCCGGGCGCGCGCTCCAGCAGCAGCGCCAGCGTCTGCACCGTCTTGCCCAGGCCCATATCGTCGGCCAGGCAGGCGCCCACGCCCCAGTGCGCCAGGCGCGCCATCCAGTCGTAGCCTTCGCGCTGGTAGTCGCGCAGCTCGGCCTGCAGCGTGGACGGCAGCTGCGGCTGGTAGTCGCGCAGGGTGTCCAGCGTGGCCAGCTGCTGCTGCCAGGCGGCATCGGCATCGAATTCGCCCACCTCGCCGGCCAGCTCGGCCAGCACCGGTGCCGCCAACTGGGCGTAATGGATGCCGTCGCGGCCAACGTGGTCGGCCAGCAGCGCCAGCTCCTCCAGCCGCTGCTTCATGCTGTCGGTCAGCGCCAGCCAGTCGTCGTCGCCCAGCGCGATGAAGCGGCCCTGCTGCTGCGCCGCCAGTTCCAGCAGCTCCTTGAGCTGCAACACGCGGCCGTCGTCCAGCCGCAGCTGGCCGCCGAGCACGAACCATTCGCCGTGGCGTTTCACCGACAACTGCAGCTGCGGCAGGCCGCGGCGCGACTTGATGCGCAGCCGCTCGCCCTCCGGCCACACGCAGGCCAGCAGCGCGGCATCCAGCTGCTGCAGTTCGGACAGCACTTCCAGCGCCTGCTGCGGCGACGGCAGCTGCCATTCCTGGCCGTCGTTGTCGGCGCCGGCCAGCGCCGGGCAGGCGGCCAGCACCTGTTGCAGCGCGGCGCGCTCGGCTGCCAGGTTGCGGCGGGTCTGCACGGTGCGGCCATCCACCTCGCCGACGATGCTTTCCATGCCGCTGCCCGGCTTGCACCAGTTGGCCGCCGCCAGTGGCCGCATCAAGAGCTGCAGGCGCAGGCCCTGCGCCAGCGGCAGCAGGTGGGCGTACAGGCGGCCGTCGGCCGGAATGCTGTCCAGGTGGCCGGCCAGCTCCGGCAGGTCGGAATGAATCGGCACCAGCGGCGCCACGCTGGTCACCGCGTCGATCAGCTGCGCCTTGGCGGCCAGCGGCACGGTGAGTTCGCGGCCGATGATGCCGGCGATCTGCCGCACCTCGCGGCCAACCTGGTACACCGCCAGCCGGGTGGGGGTGTCCTTCTCCCACACCACCTCGCTGTCGGCGGCGATCTTGCCGGGGTTGAGGCGCACGCGGATCTCGCGCGCGTCCTCGGTGAGCTGCAGCGACACCTGGCCGGCCACCACGTCCACGCGCACGTCCGGCGCGTCGGCCCAGTACACCGCGCCGTGACCCACCAGCGCCGGCAGCGACTTTTCGGCGTCCAGCTCGTAGGCGCTGCCACCGCCGTAGTAGCTGTCGTGCGCCGATTTGATGTGGCGCAGGATGCGGCGGTCCGGCTCGGCCAGGTAGTCGAATTCGTCCGGCGTTTCCAGCAGCCGGCGCAGCGCCACGGCGCGGCCGCGGCTCCACTGCCCGCGGGCGCCCAGTTTCTGTTCGCGCGGTTCCATCAGCACGCCATGCGGCGCCACGGTGATGAGCCAGGCCAGGCGGGTATCCTTGCTGTCCACGGTAAGCGGGGTCTCCTTGCCGGCGCCCAGCAGCTTGAGCGCGTTGAGTGCGTGCTGCCAGGCTTCCTGGCGGCGGTAGATGTCCACCAGCGGGGTGAGCTGGCGCTGCGCGTGCCACTGCGGCTGCTGCCGCGCCACGCCGAACTGGCGCCACAGCAGCGCGGCGATTTCCTGCGCCGCCCAGGCGTAGCCTTCGTCCTGCAGCTGCTGGCCGAACTGCGCCAGCGCCGCCTGCCACGCCGGGGTGCGCGCCTGCTTCACGTCCAGCCACCAGGCGGCCACCGCCAGCAGCAGGCCGTCCAGCCCGCTCAGCGCCGACACGTCCGGCAGCTGCAGGCCGGCGGCCACCGCCGCGCTTTCCTGCACCGTGAGCAGGTGCTGCAGCACGTAGTAGCTGTGGCCGTGGCGCTGGCGCACGCCGGCGGCGATGGCCTGCTTCAGCTCGGCCTGGCGCTTGTCGTCGCGGCTGCCGATCAGCGCCAGGCAATAGAAGGCGTTGAACACCGCCGGCAGTTCCAGCGTGCGTTTCTTGGTCTCGCGGCGGATGTCGGCCAGCCAGTCGGCCATCACCTCCAGCGCCTCGGCGTAGCGGCCCTGCATCACCGGCAGCAGCAGCCGGCGCGCCACCGGCAGGCCGTCGCCCTCGGCACCCGGCCGGGTCACCTGCTCGAAATCGGCGCGCCACAGCGCCTGCTGCAGCAGCTGGGCGGTGAGTTCGTCCCAGTCGCGGTAGCCGTCCTCCAGCCGCGCCAGCGCGTAGCGGTAGCCGTCGGCGAAGTGGTCCAGCCGCCAGTTGGCGTCCGGCAGGTAGTCCATCAGCAGCTGCACCTGGATGTCGTCGTCCAGGCGGTCGAACAACGCGCGGCCGGCGGCGGTGTGGAACAGGCGCTTGAACGGCGGCTGCGGCTGTACGCCGGCGCCGTGCTGCACCAGCTGCTGGTACTGCGCCAGCCACGCGGCGGTGGGTTCGGCGCGGCCCTGCAGGATCGCCAGCCACAGCCGCAGCTGCAGCGCCGGCGCGCTGGGCGCGGTACGCGGCAGCGGCAGGTGGTCGCTCAGCAGCTCGCCCCAGGCGGCCAGCTCGGCCTGCTCGTCCAACAGTTGCAGCAGCACCGCGTTGCGCGCCTGCGGCGCGATGCGGTACGGCAGGCCGCTGGTGCGCACGATGGCATCGCGGTGTTCCAGGTCGCCCAGCACGCTGCCCAGCGTGTCGTTGTTCAGCGCCTTGCCCTGCGCATCGCGGATCAGGTTCAGGCTCAGCAGCATCAGCAGATTGGGCTTGTTCTCGCCGTTGGGCAGCAGCGCCAGCGCGCGCAGCACCGCCAGGTGGGAGGCGGGCAGCTGGTCCAGCGGAAGCAGGAGTTCGGACGGGGTCATGTCGGCACGGATCGGGTGGGCCGCGGCAAGGTGCGCGCCGCGGCGGGGGAAATCGAACCCGAAAGTGTACGGCAAGGCGGCGCCGGCGGCCATCGACGGCGCGAGAAAAACGCCCCTGTACGGCGCAGGGTTTTCGTGGCCGCCGGGACGGCGGGCGGCGGCAAACGTTGGCCGCACGCCCGCAAACAAAACCCCCTGCCGTGTTGCCGCGGCAGGGGGTGGTTTCAGGCGGCCAACCCTGGCCGCAAACTCAGATGCGCGCCAGCGCGCGGCGGGCCGCGGCGATGGTGTCGTCGATCAGCGCCTCGCTGTGGGCGCTGGAGGTGAAGCCGGCTTCGTAGGCCGACGGCGCCAGGTACACGCCCTCGTCCAGCATGGCGTGGAAGAAGGCCTTGAAGCGGGCGATGTCGCACTGGGTGGCCTCGGCGTAGCTGGCCGGCACCTTGTCGCTGAAGTAGAAGCCGAACATGCCGCCGACGCTGTCGGTGACCATCGGCACGCCGGCATCGCGCGCGGCGTCGGCCAGGCCGGCGGCCAGGCGGGCGCTGAGGCGGCCGAGATTGTCGTGGAAGCCCGGCTGCTGGATCAGGCGCAGCGTGGTGAGGCCAGCAGCCACCGCCAGCGGGTTGCCGGACAGGGTACCGGCCTGGTAGACGTTACCCAGCGGTGCGATCTTGGCCATGATGTCGGCACGGCCGCCGAAGGCTGCCAGCGGCATGCCGCCACCCACCACCTTGCCCAGCGTGGTGAGGTCCGGGGTGATGCCGTGCAGGCCCTGGGCGCAGTTCAGCGCCACGCGGAAACCGGTCATCACTTCGTCGTAGATCAGCACCGCGCCGTACTGCTCGGTGAGCGCGCGCAGGCTGCGCACGAACTCGGCGGACGGCTTGATCAGGTTCATGTTGCCGGCGATCGGCTCCAGGATCACGCAGGCAATCTTGTCGCCCAGTTCCTTGAAGGTGTCGGCCAGCTGCTGCACGTCGTTGTACTGCAGCACCAGGGTGTGTTTGGTGGTGTCCGCCGGCACGCCGCCGGAAGATGGGTTGCCGAAGGTGAGCAGGCCGGAGCCGGCTTTCACCAGCAGGCTGTCGGAGTGGCCGTGGTAGCAGCCTTCGAATTTCACGATCAGGTCGCGGCCGGTAAAGCCGCGCGCCAGGCGGATGGCGGACATGGTGGCCTCGGTGCCGGAGCTCACCAGCCGCAGTTGCTGCACCGACGGCAGCAGCTTGCAGATTTCCTCGGCGATCTCGACCTCGCCCTCGGTGGGCGCACCGAACGACAGGCCGCCCACGGCGGCGTCCTGCACTGCTTTAATCACCTCGGGGTGAGCGTGGCCGAGAATGGCCGGGCCCCAGGAGCCGACATAGTCCAGGTACTGCTTGTCGTCGGCATCCCAGAAGTAGGCGCCCTCGGCGCGCTTGACGAAGCGCGGGGTGCCGCCTACCTGGCCAAAGGCACGCACCGGCGAGTTGACGCCACCGGGGATGACTTGCTTGCCACGTTCGAACAGTTCGAGATTGCGGGACATTGCTTTTCCTTTCTGGCAGCCATGCGCGGCTGCGCTTCACATTGGGTGCGGCACCGGCAGCGGGCGGCCGCCGGGCGGGAATTCCTGTCGGCAACGATAGCGCCTGGTTGCCGGCGCGGCGTTGACCTGTGTCCAGCTGCGGCGCCTTCTACGGGCGCCATGGGGAAATCAAGAGCGCGATTTTCCGGCAAATCGCCGCCGCGGGCTAGTTGGCCGCAAGAAAGCTGTGTTCCGCCGGCGGCCAAGCTGGCGCGTGTGCCCGCGCTCGCGAGCCAGCGCGAGACAAGGCGAAAACGGTCGCGGAGGCGGAGTTTACCGGTAGTAAATGCGCCGCCCGGGGTCGAATGCACGCCGTAGCGCCACGCGCAGCAGACCGTGCACCGGTGCTCAGGGCGCGGGCGGCAGCAGCGCCAGCAAGTCTGCCACCTCGGCCGCCGCCAGCGGCCGCACCACGCGGCCCAGCTCCACGCCGTGCTGCAGCAGGATCAGCGTCGGCCACAGCTTGACGCGGAAGCTGCGCCCCAGCCGTCGCCCGGCGCCGTCTTCCACCTTGATGTGGGCCAGCGCCGGCTGCGCGGCCAGCGCCTGGGCGATGGCCGGCTGCGCGCCCTGGCAGTGCGGGCACCAGTCGACCCCGAATTCCAGCAGCAGCGGTTCGGCACTGGCATCCAGCGTGGCGCGCTCGGGAGCGCTGGCGGAGTAAGCGGCAACATAGGGCATGACGTAGTCCATGGCGACGAGGCGGTGGCGGCGGCAAATACTGCCGCCGGCTCAGAAGGTATAGCTTACCGCCAGCTGCTGCTTGCCGCTGAGCAGCGGCATGATGGCACCGCTGCCGCCGACCGCGTAGTGCAGCTGGAATGGCTGGCTCGGACTGAGACCGCGAAACGCCGCACTAGTGCCGCTGGCGTCCTTGCTGACATCCAGGCAGCGGCTGCCCTGGCACAGCTTCACCGTCAGCCCGGGCGGGCGGTAGGAAAACTGCCAGGCGTAGTACACCGTGGTGATGCGGCCGTCCGCCGGCGGCGCGCCCAGCAGCGGAAAGGCGGCGCGGTACGGCGTGTTGCGGACGGCGACGGTGGGCGCCACCACCTCGCTGGCATAGGAGGCGGCGGTGGCCTGCGCCAGCGGGCTGGCGGCCAGCAGCAAGGCGGCGACGGCGCGGGACAAACTGGCGGCGTTAGGCATCCGGCTCTCCTTTCCCCGGCGTGGCCGGGCGGCAACAGGGCGGCAACGGGGCAGACAAGCAAGCTCGATGCCCGTGCGGCGGCGGCGGCCGCAAACCAGGTTGGCCGCATGCCTGCGCGGCAATGCGGCCAACGTTTTGGCGCGCCGGCAGCCTGCGGTGCCGCTGGCCGTGCGCGGCCGCGACCTTACCAGCGGGTATACGGGTTTTTCGACAGGTAGGCGTTGGTGTAGCGGCCGTCGAAGGTGACTTCCTCGCCCAGCCAGGCCGGCGTGTCGAAGGCGGTGTCTTCCGACGGCAGCTCGATCTCGGCCAGCACCAGGCCGCCGTTGTCGCCGAAGAACTCGTCCACTTCCCAGATGAAGCCGCCGAACTCGATGCGGTAGCGCAGCTTGTCCACCACCATCGGGCACATCGCGTCCATGATGGTCTGCGCCTCGGCCTGCGGGATGGCGTATTCGAACTCGTGGCGGCTGATGTCGCTGATCTGGCCCTTGAGGGTGAGCCAGGCCTGCTCGCCGACCACGCGCACGCGCACGGTGCGTTCCTTTTCCACCGACAGATAGCCCTGGCGGTAGCGCACGCCTTCGGCCAGGCCGCGCCAGGCGTCACCGTTCACCTTGAAGCGGCGTTCAATTTCCACTGCCATGCGATTCTTCTTTCTTGAGGAGGCGGGCCGGCGCTTTCAGGCGCCAGTCGGCCTCGTGATAGGGATAGACGTCCTGCGGCCAACGTGCGTCCAGCCGGTAGACGAACCACGGCTGGCCGCGCTGCAGGCGGTTGCCTTTCAGCGCATCGCTGTAGTCGCTGTGCGCCGCCAGCACGCTGCAGTAGGCCTTGGTGCCGGGGTAGTGGCCATCGGATGCCAGTTGCAGCCCGGCCGGCACCTGGCCGGCAGGCAGGCGGCCCGGCAGCGGCGCCACGTTGGCCGCAGGGGCATCGCCGTAGTCCTGGCCGGTGAGCACGAATACGCCGTCGGTACAGTCCTGGCGTTTGCAGCCGGCCAGCAGCGCGGCCAGCAGGATCAGGGGGAGAGCGAGTTTCATCAGAACGGTTTGACCACCACCAGAATCACCACCACCAGCAGCAGCAGCACCGGCAGTTCGTTGAAGACGCGGAACCAGACATGGCTCCGGCGGTTATGCCGGGCGCGAAAATCGGCCAGCAGCTTGAAACAGTAGCCGTGGTAGCCGGCCAGCAGCGCCACCAGCGCCAGCTTGGCATGCAGCCAGCCGCCGCCGATGCCGTAGCCGAACATCAGCCACAGGCCGCACAGCAGCGCCAGCACGCCCAGCGGCGTCATGAAGCGCAGCAGCTTGTGCGCCATTAACAGCAGGCGGTCGTACTCGGCGCCGGGCTGCGCCATGGCCAGGTTGACGTAGATGCGCGGCAGGTAGAACAGGCCGGCGAACCACGCCACCACGAAGAAGATGTGAAATGCCTTGAGATAGAGATAGGCCATGTCAGAGTCCGTACGCGGCGCGTACTTTCTTGGGAAGTTTCAGCAACACCAGCCGCCAGGAGGCGGCCAAGCCGGCCTGCAGCTGCGCCAGATCCAGCGCGGCGCTGCTGTCGACACTGATCCAGCGCGCCCGCGCTAGGTAGGGCGCCGGGCGCACGCCGGGC
This sequence comes from Vogesella facilis, assembly GCF_042648525.1. Lineage (NCBI taxonomy): Bacteria > Pseudomonadati > Pseudomonadota > Betaproteobacteria > Neisseriales > Chromobacteriaceae > Vogesella > Vogesella facilis. Next base: position 100,185 of record NZ_JBHRXN010000010.1, on the reverse strand, counting down.
AGGCCGGACAGGGCGAGGAAATCCTCGTCCGCCACCTTGTAGGCCAGGGTGTCGCCGTGGAAGGTGGCGAACATCTTGCCCGCCACCTTCAGCACCTGCACCCCGCCCCACAGCAGCTCCAGCTGCGCGCCGGGCAGGGCCTGCGCGTGCTGCAGCAGCGTGTCGAGCTGGGCCGGAGTCAGTTTCACGTGGAACCGCTTATTTCTTTGCCGCCTGGTACAGCGGCATCACCTTGGGAATCAGCCGCTGCAGCTCGGCGATGCGGTCCTGCCCGGACGGGTGGGTGGACAGGAAGCCCGGCCCGCTGCCGCCGCCGGCCTTCAGCATCTTCTGCCACAGGCTGATGGACGCTTGCGGGTTGTAGCCGGCGCGCGCCATCAGCTCCAGGCCGATGGTGTCGGCTTCGGTTTCCATGCCGCGGCTGTGCGGCTTGGTCAGCGCCACGTCGGTGGCCAGCGCCGCCAGCTCCATCGAGCCTTGCGACAGCCCGGCCAGCTGGCCGACGATGCTGAGACCGGCCTGCTGCGCGTAGGCCTGGCTCATGCTTTCGCGGCTGTGCTCGCGCAGCGCGTGCGCCATTTCGTGGCCGATCACGGTGGCCAGCTCGTCATCGCTCAGCGCCAGTTTTTCCACCAGCCCGCTGTAGACCATGATCTTGCCGCCGGCCATGCAGTAGGCGTTAAGCTCCGGCGAGGTGGCGACGTTGACTTCCCACTGCCAGTTGCGCGCATCCTGGCGGAACACCGGCGCCTGGCGGATCAGCCGCTCGGAGATGGCGCGCACGCGGCGGGTGATCGCGGCGTTGCTGTTCAGCGCGCCGGCGGTCTTGGCCTTCTGCAGCTCCTGCGAGTAGGCCTGCGCCGACATGGTGGAAACCTCCTGCTCGGACAGCAGGATGAACTGTTTGCGCTTCACCCCCACCTCGCCGCCGGCGGTGGTGTTGACACAGCCGGCCAGCGCGGCCGAGAGCAGCAGCGCAGCGCTGCAACGTCGCAGAGTGGTGTTCATAGTCTATGCATCCATCAAGTGATGGCTCAGAATGCCATCATTTCAAAGTCGTCCTTGCGCGCACCGCAGTCCGGGCAAGTCCAGTTCATCGGTACATCTGCCCACTTGGTGCCGGGGGCAATACCGTCCTCCGGGCGCCCGGCGGCCTCGTCATAGATAAAGCCGCAGATCAGGCACATCCAGGTTTGCATGGTTTTGGTTTCCAAACGGTTAAAATGCACATTGTAAATGCTCCTGCACAAAGAGGATAAACCTTGAGCCAAGACAACCCGCTGCCGCCCATCGTGCTGACGCTGGCCGGCTCCGACCCCACCGGCGGCGCCGGCATCCAGGCCGACATCCTGACCCTGGCCAGCATGGGCTGCCACCCGCTGTCGGTGATCACCGCCGTCACGGTGCAGGACACCCGTGGCGTGCAGGATTTCCTGGTCATCGACGACGAGTGGGTGCTGGACCAGGCGCGTGCGGTATTAGAGGACATGCCGGTGGCGGCGTTCAAAGTCGGCATGGTCGGCAGCATCGAAAACGTGGTGGCGATCGCCGAACTGGCCGCCGACTACCCGGACATCCCGCTGATCTACGACCCGGTGCTGGCCAGCGGCCGCGGCGACGAACTGGCGCGCGACGAGCTGGTGCACGTGCTGCGCGACATGCTGTTGCCGCAGGTAACGGTGCTGACGCCCAACAGCATCGAGGCGCGCCGCCTGGCGGCCAACGACGAGGACGACGAGGACAGCATCACGCTGGCCGACTGCGCCAAGCGCCTGACCCGGCTGGGCTGCGACTACGTGTTCATCACCGGCACCCACGAAACCACCCGCGACGTGGAAAACCGCCTGTACGACCGCAGCGGCGAAGTGCGGCTGGACACCTGGCCGCGGCTGAACGGCAGCTTCCACGGCTCCGGCTGCACGCTGGCCTCGGCAGTGGCCGGGCTGATCGCCCGTGGCCTGGCGGTGCCGGAAGCGGTGAAGGAGGCGCAGGACTACACCTGGCAGGCGCTGCGCTACGGCTTCCGCCCCGGCATGGGGCAATACATCCCGGACCGGCTGTTCTGGGCCAACGACGATGCCAGCGACGACGAGGACAAGGATCAAGATGCCCAAGGTTAGCGGCCTGTACGCCATCACCCCCGACACCGACGACAGCGAACGGCTGATCGAGCAGGTCAGCGCCGCGCTGGACGGCGGCGCCCGCGTGCTGCAGTACCGCAACAAGGGCTGCGACCCGGTGCGCCGGCTGTGGCAGGCCAGCATCCTGGCCAGCCTGGCGCGCAGCCGCGGCGCGCTGTTCATCGTCAACGACGACGTGGAACTGGCGCGCGCGGTGCAGGCCGACGGCGTGCACGTTGGCCGCGACGACGCCGCCGTCGCCAGCGCGCGCGCCGCGCTGGGCCCGGCCGCCGTCATCGGCGCCAGCTGCTACAACGACCTCGCGCTGGCCCGCGCCGCGGTGGCCGCCGGCGCCAGCTACGTGGCGTTCGGCGCGGTGTTCAGCTCCGGCACCAAGCCGGGCGCGGTGGCCGCGCCGCTGGCGCTGTTCGCGCACAGCATCGATCTGGGCGTGCCGCGCGTCGCCATCGGCGGCATCACCGTCGCCAACGCCGGCCAGGTGGTGGCCGCCGGCGCCGACGCCATCGCGGTGATCGGCGGCCTGTTCGACGGCGACGACGTGGCCGAACGCGCCGCAACGTTGGCCGCACTGTTCGACTGAGCCTGCGGCCAACCTTGCCGCAGCGCAGATAACGCTGTACATCCCCCGACGCCCCTAGTAACGTATCAAAATGCTACGTTACTAGGGGCCACCTCCCATGCACAACCGTTTCGACCAGTTCCGCCTCACCGCACTGGGCCAGCAGCTGGAAGCGCTGATCGACAGCCCGCAGCGCTACACCGAATACGCGGCACTGTCGCGCGCCGAGATTCCGGCGGTCAGCGCCATCGTGCACGATCTGCAAAGCCGCTTTCCGGAGCTGGCCGCCGACCAGACCGCGCGCCAGTTCTGCGGCGCCATGGTCGGCGACGTGATGCGCCGCCACGGCCACGCGCTGCTGCGCCCGCGCGGCCGTGTGCCCGGCAGCTATTTCAGCTATGGCGCGGTGTGGTCGCCGCTGCCGCAGCAGCGCAGCTTCGCCGAGCTGCTGCAGCAGTTGGCGGCGATGCCGGCGCTGGTGCAGCACAGCCTGGCCGCAGTGCCGGCGGCACAGCGCCGCCAGCGCCCGGCCGGCACCGCGTTCTCGGCGCTGGAGCACCTGTGCCACCTGCGCGACCTGGACCGCGACGCCTTCCTGCCGCGGGTGCAGGCGATGCGGCAGCAGCAGCAGGCCGCACTGCACGGCGTCAACGGCAGCGTGTGGGCAGTGGAGCGCGATTACCAGGCGCAGGACTGGCAGCAGGCAGTGGATGGTTTCGCCGCCGCGCGCCAGGCGCTGCTGGCGGCGCTGCAAGACTGCGACGCGGCGGCGCAGGCGCGCATCGCGGTATGGGAAGGGGTGCGCCGGCTGACGCTGGCGGAGCTGGTGGCCGATATGGCCGCACACGACGCCACCCATTTGCAGGAGATCGACGAGCTGCTGGCGGCGCTGGCCGGCGAGGCGGTCTGAGCCGCCCACTGGACACGGCCAAGGGCCGTTGCCCAGCCTACGATTCCGCAGCAAGCCAGCAGGCGGCCAAGGTGACGCGGTAAACATTGGGCGTCGCTGCGCGCAGCCGAAGCTACCTGCTGGCGGGCGCGATGGCCTGTGCGGCGGAGCGGCTTGCGGCCAACGTTGGCCGCATCACAGCAGCTCGCGCACCGGCAGCAGCGCCGGCCGCCCCAGGTGGAAGCCCTGGTACAGCTCCAGCCCCAGCGCCTGCATCGCCGCGTGTTGCACGGCGCTTTCCACGCCGCACACCACGCTGCGGCAGCCGATCTGCCACGCCAGCTGCAGTTCGCGGTCGAAGCGGCCACCGTCGCCCTGCTGCTGGTCCAGCAGCATGCTGCGGTCGAACTTGATGATGTCCGGCCCCAGCGCGCGCGTGCGGCTGTGGCTGGAGGCGGTGGCGCCGAAGTCGTCGATGGCGACGCCGAAGCCGGCCTGCGCGACGCGGCGCAGGCTGTCGGCCAGCTGCAGCGGGCTGTGCTCCAGTTCGTATTCCAGCACTTCCAGCACCAGCGCCGCCGGTGCCAGTGCCAGCGCCGCCGCCAGTTGCTGCAGCAGCGGCAGCAGGCCGTCCACCTGCAGCGAGGCGGCCTGCACGTTCAGCGCCAGGCAGCCGTCGCTGCGCGCCTGGGCAAAGTTGTGCAAATGCAGCACCAGCGCCAGCACGTCCAGCTGCCGCGCGGCGGCGTCGTCCAGCGTGGCGAACAGCCGGTCCGGGCGCAGCGCCTCGCCGGCGGCGTCGTGCACCCGCAGCAGCGCCTCGTGGCCAAACAGGCCGCCGCTGCGGTAGAACAGCGGCTGGAACACGCTGTGCAGCGCATGGCCGGCAAACTGCGCCCGGTAGCGGCCGCTGTCATCGCGTTGCAGCGCCGGCAGCAGCGCCGTGAGACTGGGCAATCGGGTCATCGCGGCGATCCAGTGGCAGATAATGGTTGCAGCATAGCCGCTGCCGTGCGGCGGCGACATGGCGGCGGCGGCGCGCGTGTTGCCGTTTCGTTTCCGCATCGCAACAGGCGGACACAATCCGCTTACCAAGCGGCAGTGCTGCGGCTACATGCGCGTGCTTGAATCGCACGCATGCATTCTGCACAGCGAGCTTCCGCCATGGCCCCCCTGCGTCTGATTTTTCCCCTGCTGCTGCTGGCCGGCTGCACCACGCAGTCGGTGGTGCAACTGCCCACCAGCGCCTACCCGCAGCTGCGCCCGGTGCTGACCAGCCAGGCCGATGGCTCGATCTTCAACCCGTCCACCGCCAAGCTGTTCTTCGAGACCCAGCTGGCGCGGCAGATCGGCGACGCCATCACCATCACCATCGAGGAAGACCTCAGCAGCAGCACGTCGCAGGCACTGAACGACAAGTCCAGCGGCAACAACAAGGTCAACGGCCCGGCGGCGCTGAATACCGTGCCCGGCATGGTGAAGCAGCTGTTCAATGTGGATGTGGATTCGGACTACAGCCTGCAGGACAAGCTGGATCACTCGCGCAAGAACAACAGCAAGGTCAGCGGCAACATGATGGTGTCGGTGATCGATGTGCTGCCCAATGGCTACCTGGTGGTGGGCGGCGACAAGATGCTGCTGATCAACAACAAGCAGACCGTGCTGCGCCTGTCCGGGGTGGTCAACCCGGCCAATCTGCAGGCCGGCAACACCATCTCCTCCAAGCAGGTGGTCAACGTGCGGCTGGATCAGGTCAACCAGGACATGCCGCTCGACGCCAGCGTGCTGGCTTGGGTGCAGTTCCTGTTCGGCGTGGCGCTGACGGTGTACTGAGCCGCGCGGCTCAGGGCGCCACCGCCGGCGAGCGCAGCGCGAACAGCAGCTGATCGACCAGGAACACCAGCTTGGCCTCGGTGCTGGCCCAGCGATCCATCACCCGTGGCTCGTACGCCACGCTGGCCAGCACATGGCCTTCCTTCTGCAGCGCCATGGTGGCGTAGTTCAGATACGCATTGTCCTTCTCCCATACCCGGGTGGCGGCATAGAGAAAGGTCACGCAATCCGCCGGCACGCTGCCCGGCTGATAGACCTGGGTCTCCACGCCGCGGCGGGTCATGCTGTCCTGCACCACGCGCACGAAATCCGGCACCGTCACTTTGTCGTTCCACTGGATGCAGATACGCGAATAGGGCGCCTGGCGGCGGTCGAAACGCTGCCGCTCCTTCTCCACGAATGCCTGCATTTCACTGGCAGTGGAAAAGGTAAACGTAAAGATATCCATGGTCGGATTGGGCAGCGACTGTACGGTGATGCAACCGGACAGCGCCAGCAGGGTAAGGGCAACAACAGGAAAACGGGTCATGAGTGGGGCAAGCCGGTTAAGCGGCCGCGCGCGGGCGCGGCCATCGGCGACAAGCCTAGCCGCAGCAGTGTTGCCTGCGATTGGCCGTTTTGTAGAAATCCGCTTACAAACGGCACATATGGGGTCAGCACGGCGTCGTTACCCTACATTTTTTTGCGGCCAACCTTCGGTCACCACACGCCACCCACACCATGCTGCAAGCCATCTACCCCCCGCCAACCAGCATCAGCGACCCGGGCACCATCCGCGTGCTGGTGGTGGATGATGACGACGAAATCCGCCAGCTGATCTGCCAGTACCTGGGCAACTACGCCATCCGCTCGGTGGGCGTGGCCAATGGCGAGGCGATGCAGCAGGCGCTGGGCGAGCACAGCTTCGACGCCATCGTGCTGGACCTGATGCTGCCGGGCGAGAACGGCCTGTCGCTGTGCAAGCGGCTGCGCAGCCACTCCGGCGTGCCGATCCTGATGATCAGCGCGCATGGCGACCCCACCGAGCGCATCATCAGCCTGGAAGTGGGCGCCGACGATTTCCTCACCAAACCGTTCGACATCCGCGAACTGGTGGCGCGCATCCACTCGGTGCTGCGCCGTACCCGCCAGCAGCCGGCCAGCGGCCCGCAACCGGACGCGGCACCGCAGCGGCTGGGCTTTGGCGACTGGCAGCTGCACCTGACGCTGCGCCAGCTGCAGGACCGCGACGGCACCGTGGTGCCGCTGTCCAATGCCGAATTCCGCCTGCTGTCGGCGATGCTGCAGCGCCCGCGCACGGTGCTGGACCGCGACCAGCTGCTGGACATCACCCGCGGCAGCACGGTGGAGGTGTTCGACCGCAGCATCGATATCCTGATCTCGCGGCTGCGCGGCAAGCTGCGCGACGACCCGCGCAGCCCGCGGCTGATCCGCACCGTGCGCGGCGAGGGCTATATGCTGGACGCGCAGATCCGCCCGCTATAGCCGCCGTGCGGCCAAGCTGGCCGCCATGAAAAAAGGCCATCCGCACGCGGATGGCCAAGCCCATTGCCCCTGCTGCCCCTGCCTACTTGATATTGCCCAGCTGCTTGTTCAGCGACAGCGCATCGTAGAAATCACCCTGATAGACGATGCGGTTGTTCTTCACCCGGATCAGGCTCAGCCCTTCGAAGCTGATCGGCTTGCCGGTGGCCTTGCCCTCGTTCACCGTGGCGTCGATGTTCGGCCCGGTGTTGGTGCCGGTGAAGCGCCAGCGGAACACCACCTCGTTCCGGGTCACCACCGGCTTGTCCAGCATCTGCCATTTCAGGTCCGGGAAGCTGTTCATGAAGAAGCGGATCACGTTGTCGCGCGCCACCACCACGCCGTACTGCGATTCGCCCACCGTCACATCGTAGTACTCCACCTCCGGGTCCATCGCCATCGCCGCCTGGTTGGCGTCGTGGGCGTTCCAGCCCGCCATGTACTGCTGCACCACCTGCAGCGGCGTGGCCGCCCAGCTGGCGGTGGACAACATCAGGCCGCCCGCTGCCGTCAGCACGGCCAGGCGTCGGGTGATTGCTGTGTGCATATCTGTCTCCCAGGGTGAACGAGGTTGGCCGCAGCCCTGCGGCCAACCGGATGGCGCCGTCTTCCCGGCGCCCTGCAGATCGTGAGCAGCGGCTTACTGCTTGATCATCACGTGCCGCACGCAGCTGTAGTCTTCCAGCGCGTACAGCGACATGTCCTTGCCGTAGCCGGAGCGCTTCATGCCACCATGCGGCATCTCGCTCACCAGCATGAAGTGGGTGTTCACCCAGCTGCAGCCGTACTGCAGCTCGGCCGACACCTGCAGCGCGCGGCCAACGTCGCGGGTCCACACCGAGCTGGCCAGGCCGTAGTCGGAATCGTTGGCCCAGGCCAGCGCCTGCGCGGTGTCGTCGAACGGCGTCACCGACACCACCGGGCCGAACACCTCGCGGCGCACGATCTCGTCGTCCTGGCGCGCGCCGGCGATCACCGTCGGCTGGTAGAAGAAGCCGGGGCCGCTGCCGGCGGCGCCGCCGGTCACTACCTCGATGTGCGGCTGCTGCTCGGCGCGCTCCACGAAGCTGGCGACGCGGCTGCGCTGGCGCTCGGAGATCAGCGGCCCCATCTCCACGCCTTCCAGGTGCTGGTGGCCGACCTTGATGCTGGCCACCGCGCCGGCCAGATCGGCGACGAAGCGCTCGTAGACGCCTTTCTGCACATAGATGCGGCAGGCGGCGGTGCAGTCCTGGCCGGCGTTGTAGTAGCCGAAGGTGCGGATGCCTTCCACCGCGGCGGCGATGTCGGCATCGTCGAACACGATCACCGGCGCCTTGCCGCCCAGCTCCAGGTGGGTGCGCTTGAGCGAGCGCGCCGCGGTTTCCAGCACCCGCTGGCCGGTGGACACGTCGCCGGTGATGGAGATCATGCGCACTTCCGGCTGCGAGATCAGCGGGCTGCCCACCGTTTCGCCGCGCCCCAGCACCAGGTTGAACACCCCCGGCGGCAGGATGCCGGCGGCCAGCTCGGCCAGCTTCAGCGTGGACAGCGGCGTCTGCTCGGACGGCTTGAGCACCACGGTATTGCCGGCGGCCAGCGCCGGCGCCATCTTCCACGCCGCCATCATCAGCGGGTAGTTCCACGGCGCGATGGAGGCCACTACCCCCAGCGGGTCGCGGCGGATCAGGCTGGTATGGCCGGGCAGGTATTCGCCGGCCAGCGCGCCGGTCTGCGCGCGCACCGCGCCGGCAAAGAAGCGGAACACGTCCACCACCGCCGGGATCTCGTCGGCCAGCGCCAAGTGGTGCGGCTTGCCGCAGTTCAGCGATTCCAGCCGCGCGAATTCCGGGCCGCGCGCCTCGATGGCGTCGGCCAGCGCCAGCAGCTTCTCGCTGCGCTCACGCGGGGTGGTGCGCGCCCAGCCGGCAAAGGCGGCCTGCGCGGCGGCCACCGCCGCCTGCACCTGTTCGCCGCTGGCCTCGGCGATCTCCACGATCAGCTCGCCGCTGGCCGGGTTGACGATGCGCTCGCGCTCGCCGTGGCCGTCGACGAATTCGCCGCCGATCAGCATGCGGGTTTGCAGTGTCTTTTCCATATGCACCTCGGTCATTTACCGCTGCCGGCGATGTCTTCCGTGCCGCGGGTCAGGTAGTAGGCCGCCAGGATAGGCAGCATGGTGATCAACATCACGCTCATGGCCACCACGTTGGTGATGGGCACGTCGCGCGGACGGGTGAGCTGGTTCAGCATCCAGATCGGCAGCGTGACTTCGTTGCCGGCGGTGAAGGTGGTGACGATGATCTCGTCGAAGCTGAGCGCGAACGCCAGCATGCCGCCGGCCAACAGCGCGGTGGCGATCTGCGGCAGCACCACGTAGCGGAAGGTCTGCCACACGTTGGCGCCCAGATCCTGCGACGCCTCCACCAGGCTGTAGCTCATGCGGCGGAAGCGGGCGATCACGTTGTTGTAGATCACCACCACGCAGAAGGTGGCGTGGCCGATGGCGATGGTCCAGAAGCCGGACGGAATGTCCGCCAGCCGGTACGCCGACAGCAGCGCGATGCCGGTGATGATGCCGGGCAGGGCGATCGGCAGGATCAGCATCATGGTGATGGCGTTCTTGCCGAAGAAGTCGCGGCGGTACAGCGCGGCTGCGGCCAACGTGCCGAGGATCAGCGCCAGCACGGTGGCCAGCGCCGCCAGCCGCAGCGACAGGCCGATGGCCTGCAGCACGTCGTGGCGGGCGAAGGCGGCGCCGAACCATGCCAGGGTGTAGCCCTTGGGCGGAAAGCTGTAGCCGGCGCTTTCGGCATTGAAGGCGTACAGGAAGATGATGGCGATCGGCAGGAACAGGAAGCCGATGCCGCCGTAGGCCAGCAGGCGCAGCCACAGTGGCGCGCAGTCTTGATCAGAGTGCATCGAACGCTCCCAGTTTGCGCGCGCCGGTCAGGTACAGCGCGATGATCAGCACCGGCACCACGGTGAAGGCGGCGGCCAGCGGCATGTTGCCGATGGAACCCTGCATGGTGTAGACCATGGAGCCGATGAACAGGCCGGACGGGCCGATCAGCTGCGGGATGATGTAATCACCCAGCGTCAGCGAGAAGGTGAAGATGGAGCCGGCCACCACGCCAGGGAAGGCCAGCGGCAGCACCACATGGCGGAAGGTCTGCGCGCCGCTGGCGCCCAGGTCGCTGCTGGCCTGCATCAGCCCCAGCGGCACCCGCTCCAGCGCCGCCTGCACCGGCAGTATCATGAACGGCAGCCAGATGTAGGTGAACACCGCGAAACGGCCCAGGTGCGAGGTGGTCAGCGAATTGCCGCCCAGCAGCGGGATGGTCATCAGCCAGTCCACCACGCCGGCGAGGCCGAGGTGCTGGTAGCCCCAGTACACGATGCCGTCCTTGGCCAACAGCACGGTCCAGGCGTACACCTTGACGATGTAGCTGGCCCACATCGGCAGCATCACCGCCACGTAGAAGCAGCCCTTCTTCCAGCCGCGGGCGTAGCGCACCATGTAGTAGGCCAGCGGGAAGGCCAGCACCGCTGCGGCCAACGTTACCGCGCTGGCCATCGCCAGCGTGCGCAGCACCACGTCGAAATTGGCCGGCTGCAGCAGCTGCTGGTAGTTGGCCAGCGTCAGCTCGCGGCTGACCTCCATGGTGAAGTCGTCGAAGGTGAAGAAGCTCTGCACCAGCAGCGTGGCCAGCGAGCCGATATACACCAGCAGAAACCACATGAGCGGCAGGCCCAGCAGCAGCGCCAGCTGCAGGCCGGGGCGGCGGTACAGCGCCACGCCCAGGCGCTGCCACAGGCCAAGCGGCGCGGCGGCGGGGGCGGTGGACAGCGAGGCGGTCATCATATTGTCTCCCTCAACCGGCCAGCGGCAGCATGGCCTGCCGCGGCCAGGCCACGGTGATGGCGCCGCCGATGGCGGCCTGCGCCTCGAACTGGCCGTGCTCGTTGGGCAGCACCATGCTCACCACCTTCTGCCCGAACACTTCCACCTCGTAGCGGCTGACCGCGCCCAGGTACTGGATGTCCAGCAGCTTGCCGGCCACCCGCACCACGTCGCCGTCGGCCAGCTGGCCGGCCGGGCGGATGCGCTCCGGCCGCACGGCGAAGGGCTGGCGCTGGCCGGCCAGGGTGGCGGCCAGTTCGCCGTCGAACACGTTGGCCGCACCGACGAAATCGGCGACGAAGGCGGTAGCCGGCTGGTTGTACAGCTGCTGCGGCGCCGCCACCTGCTCAATGCGGCCCTTGTTGAACACCGCCACCCGGTCGGACATCGACATCGCCTCGCCCTGATCGTGGGTGACGTAGATGAAGGTGATGCCGAGGCGGCGCTGCAGCGCCTTCAGCTCGGTCTGCATCGCCTCGCGCAGCTTGAGATCCAGCGCGCCCAGCGGCTCGTCCAGCAGCAGCACCCGCGGCTGCAGGATCAGCGCCCGCGCCAGTGCCACCCGCTGGCGCTGGCCGCCGGACAGCGCCGCCGGGCGGCGGGTGCCGTACTGGCCAAGCTTGACCATCTCCAGCATTTCCTCGGCGCGGCGGTAGCGCTCGTCCTTGCCTACGCCCTTGAGCATCAGGCCGTAGGCGACGTTGTCCAGCACGTTCATGTGCGGGAACAGCGCGTAGTCCTGGAACACGGTATTCACCGCGCGCAGATTGGGCGGCAGTCCGGCGGCCTCCTGGCCGAAGATGCGGATGGCGCCGTGGCTGGGCTGCTCGAAGCCGGCGATCAGCCGCAGGCTGGTGGTCTTGCCGGAGCCGGACGGCCCCAGCATGGAGAAGAATTCGCCCTCGGCAATGTCGAGGCTGATGGCGTCAACGGCGCGCACACTGTCGTAGTGGCGGCTGACATTGTGGAACTGCACGGCGATGGACATGGTGTACTCCGATGCGCGGCAACAGCGCGCCAGGCGGCCTGGCCAAATAGCTGGCCATACTGCGGGGTGGGCAAGCGTCACGCCCGGCAGGACATGACGGCGCCCGGTTGAAACGTCAGGCCAGCACGGCGCGGCAGACGGGCGGGCATCCGCCCGTCCAGCCGCTGCGGCCAACCTTGCGGCGGCCCGGCTTAACGGCCACCCATGATGGCGATGTAGTCGGCGGTCCAGCGGCTGTACGGTACGCAGCGGCCCTGGCTCTTGCAGCTGGCGATCGGCGTCTTCCAGAAGCGGATCTGCGCGAAGCGGTCGAAGCCGTTGCTCTGGCAGAAGTCGCTGCCGCCCGGCGCCTTGGTCTTGCAGGCCTCGGCCACTACCGGATTGGAACCGAACCACTCGGCCAGGCCGGACTGCAGGTTCTTGTTCAGCGACCATTCCATCCACTTGTAGGCGCACACCGGGTGCTGTGCCTGCGCATGCAGCATGGTGGTGTCGGCCCAGCCGGTGGCGCCTTCCTTCGGAATCACCCCGGCCACCGGGAAGTTCTCCGCCTGCAGGCTGTTGATGGTGTAGCCCCAGGCGCTGGAGGCGGCGACGCCTTCTTTCTTGAAGTCGTTCATCTGCACGGTGACGTCATGCCAGTAGCGGTGGGTGAGCTGCTTCTGCTGGCGCAGCAGCTTCAGCACCTCGGCGTACTGCGCCTCGTTCAGCTCGTACGGGTCCTTGATGCCCAGCTTGGGGTTCTTGCTCATCAGGTACAGCGCGGCATCGGCCATGTAGATGGCGCCGTCGTAGGCCTGCACCTTGCCCTTGTTGGGCTGGCCGTTGGGCAGCTTGCCCGGCTCGAACACCGCCGACCAGCTGCTGGGCGCGGTCGGGAACACCTTGGTGTTGTACATCAGGAAGTTGGCGCCCCACTGGTACGGCGTGCCGTACACCTTGCCGCCCACGGTGTACCAGCTGCCGTTTTTCACCCGCGGGTCCAGCGTGTTCCAGCTGGGAATCAGCGCCGGGTTGATCTCCTGCACCTTCTTGCCATAGATCAGCCGCAGCGAGGCGTCGCCGGAGGCGGTGACCAGGTCGTAGTTGGGCGAGTTCATCAGCGACACCATCTCGTCCGAGGTGGCGGCGGTCTTCACGCTCACCTGGCAGCCGCTGCTCTTCTCGAACTGGGTCACCCAGTCGTAGTTCTTGTCGGTTTCGCCGCGCTCGATATAACCCGGCCACGCGATGATGTTGAGTTTGCCTTCCGGCTTACCCAGCGCGGTCGGCGGCGCGGCCATCAGCGGGGCGGCGACCATGCTGCTACAAACGGCGGCGCAGGCCAGGGCATGCAGGCGATGCTTCATCACAGTTCTCCTTTGCAGATCGGCGCATTGATTGCGTCTCGAATGGTGTGCTGCATTCTAGGAACCGGGTTTTGGCACTACCAAGGCAACTTGCCCAATACGACCTATCGGGAAAACCGGATGCTCGTCGCCAGCATTGGCATTTTCCGCTGCTTTTGTGCAGCGCAGCGCCAATTCTTGCGTGGCACGGCGCCCAGCGGCGCGGTGGCGCGGCCAGCAATCGGTAATTTCGATAATCAATCGAGAGATATAGGGAAAACAGAAACAACGATGCCGCGTTCAGGCGTGGCTGCGGGTATATTCGCGCGCCACGGTGAGGAAGTTCTGTGCCGTTTCCGCCACTTTGGCGCCACGGCGCCAGGCCAGCCCCACCTGCAGCGACGGTGTCTTCTCCAGCAGCTGGCGCACTTCCAGCCGGTCGCCATCCAGCGACCATGGCCGGTACAGCAGGTCCGGCATCACCGCCAGGCCGGCGCCGGTGGCCACCAGGCTGCGCAGGCCCTCCACCGAGCTGGTGCGCACCGCCATCGTTGGCCGCAGGCCCTGGCTGCGCCACAAGGCGGTGGCCACGTCCTCCAGCTCGTCCAGCTTCAGGGTGACCAGCGGCTGCTGCGCCATCTCCGCCACCGCCACCGTGCCCAGCTCCAGCAAGGGGTGGTTCACCGGCAGCCACAGCCGGTAGGCGGATTCCAGCAGCGTTTCCGCCTCCAGCGCCTGGCGGTTTTCCAGGTTGGAGACGATCAGCACTCCCACATCCAGCTCGCCGTTCACCAGCAAGTGCTCGATGTACTCGCGCTGGTCTTCCACCACGCGGATGTTCACCAGCGGAAAGGTGTTGCGGAAGCGGTCCAGCAGATAAGGCAGGAAGTAGCCGCACACCAGGCTGGTGACGCCGATATTCAGCTGGCCGGTCACGCTGTCCGGCCGCGCGCGCATCGCCTCGCGCGCATTGCGCACCGAGGCCAGGATCTGGTGTGCATGGCGCAGGAACTGGTAGCCGGCGTGGGTGAGGATCATGCCGCGCGCGTGGCGCTGGAACAGCGTGGCGCCAAGGTCGGCCTCCAGCGCACGGATCGCCTCGGTGACCACCGACTGCGACACGTTGAGATCCTGCACCGCGCCGGAGATCGACTCCGCCTCGGCTACCGCCACGAAATAGCGCACGTTCTTCAGCGTGATGGCCACGTTTCCCCCTGTAGACAATGGCGGTGTCGCCCGCCTTGGGCAGCACTTTACACCATGCGCCAGCGGCACGATGCCGTTCGGGGGGTTAACTCAAGCCAGCGCCGAATACACCAGCTGCGCGCCGGACAGTGCCAGCAGCGCCACCGCGCTGCTGAAGAACGCCTGCTCCGGCAGGCGGCGCTGCAGGTGCACGCCCAGCCACACGCCCAGCGGCACCAGCGGTGCCAGCAGCAGGCACTGCCACAGCACCGTCGGCGTAAACAGCTGCAGCGCCAGATAGGGCAGCAGCTTCAGCAGGTTCACCACGGTGAAGAACACCGCCAGCGTGGCAACGAAGCGTTCCTTGGGCAGCGGCCGGCTGAACAGGTACACCAGCACCGGCGGGCCGCCGGCGTGCGCCAGCGTGCTGGTGAGGCCGCCAAACAGCCCGGCGAGGCGCCCGGCCAACGGCCCCAGCGGCCGCGGCGTGGCCGGGAAGAAGCGCAGCCACAGCCGCTGTGCGGCGAACAGCAGCGCCAACAGGCCGATCGCCAGCTTCACCGACCAGGCCGGCAGCAGGCCGAAGGCCAGTGCACCGAGGCCGATGCCCAGCAGTGCGCCGGACAGCATCAGTTTCAATTCACGGCCATCCCAGCGCCGCCAGTACAGTTTCACGCTGGACAGGTCCATCAGGCACAGCAGTGGCAGGGTGAGCGCGGCGGCAGCCTCCGGCGGCATCACCAACGACATCAGCGGCACGGCGATGCCGCCGAACACGCCGCCAAAGCCGCCCTTGGCGACCCCGGTGAGCAGGATGGCCACGGCGCTGACCAGCCAGGCGGTAAAGGAGAAAGTCATCGGCAGACCATGGCACTTAAGGGTGGGGGAAACCGAGCTGAGCCGGCATAGCACCACCATACCTCGCTGCCGCAGCGTAGTGAAACGACTACAGCGCACCGTGAAAAATCTCGCGTTCCAATCGGGATTAAGCCGCACCGGAGCTAGGCGCGAGTGAAAAATCCCGGCGCCGCATATAGCGGCGATGCCAGGAGGGACAAGCGTGCGTAACGCAGTAGCGCAACGAAAGCGAGGGTTTTTCGAGCTGCGCTACAGCAGGCTACCCTGCGCTGCGGCGATACCCCAGGCGATCTCGCCGCGACCGCGGGCGGCCAACCATTGATTGGCCTGCGAGAAGTGGCGGCAGCCGAAGAAGCCACGGCTGGCGGACAGCGGTGACGGGTGCGCCGCCTTCAGCACCGCGTGGCGGCCGGCATCGATACGCTCGGCCTTGCCCTGTGCCCAGTTACCCCACAGCAGGAACACGCAGCCGGGGTTTTTCGCATTCACCGCGTCGATCAGCGCGTCGGTAATCAGCTGCCAGCCGAGCTTGCCGTGGCTGCCGGCAGCGTCGGCCTCCACCGTCAGCGAGGTGTTGAGCAGTAGCACGCCCTGGCGCGCCCAGTGCGACAGGTCGCCGCTGACGGCCGGCGCCAGCCCCAGATCGCTGGCCAGTTCCTTGTACATATTGCGCAGGCTGGGCGGAATCTTCACCCCGGCCGGCACCGAGAAACTCAGCCCCATGGCCTCGCCGGCGCCGTGGTACGGGTCCTGGCCGAGAATCACCACCCGCACCTCCTGCGGCGCCACCTGGCGCAGCGCGTTGAAGATCAACTCGCGCGGCGGGTAGATCGCCACGCCTTCGGCGGCGCGGGCGGCCAGGCGGGCGTCGATGGCCTGCAGCTGTGCGGCCAATGCCGGCGCGGCCAGCACATCGCGCCAGGCGGCGGGCAGGGATGCGATAGCGGGGGATAGGTAACTCATGCTCACTCGATTTCTGCCACACAGTGGCAACAACAAAAAAAGCCGCTCCGGCAGGAACGGCTTTCGACTTGGCAGGATGGCTTAATAACGTGCCATCGCCGGGTCTACCTCATTGGCCCAGGCATCCACGCCGCCACGCAGGCTCAGCACCTGCTCGAAGCCGGCGTTCTGCAGGTAGAGGCCCACCTGGAAGCTGCGCACGCCGTGATGGCAGATGGTGACGATAGGCACGTCATCCGGCAGCTCGTTGTGCCGCAGCGGCACCAGGTTCATCACCATCTGCTGCGAGCCGACGATGTGGCACAGCGCGTATTCCCAGTCCTCGCGCACATCCAGCAGCAGCGGCTTGGCACGACTGTCGTCCGCCAGCCAGGCCGCCAGATCGCGGGCAGTGATTTCGCCGACCATGTTCAGAAGCTGAAGCGGGACGGCTCGATGGCGTCCAGCTGCTGCAGGCGGGCAATATTGGTGTCGAAGCTCACGCTTTCCTGGTAGGCGGTTTCCGACACGCGGGTGATGATCTTGGCGATCATCACCGGGGCATCGCCCACGATCACCGCCAGGCGGCCGCCGATGGCCAGCTGCGCCTTCAGCGCGTCCGGCACCACCGGCACCGAGCCGCCGAGGCAGATCACGTCGAACGGCGCCTGCGAGGCCAGGCCGTCGATGCCGTTGCCCACGCTCAGGGTCACGTTGCGGATGCCGGCGGTCTTGAGGTTGGCCGCGGCGCGCTGCGATTGCTCGGCGTCCAGGTCCACGCTGTACACGTGCTGGCTCACGGCGGCCAGCAGCGCGGTCAGGTAGCCACTGCCGGTACCCACTTCCAGCACCTTGTCGCTGGCTTTCACCTGCAGGTCCTGCAGCAGACGGGCTTCCACCTTCGGCTCCAGCATGGTGCAGCCGTTTTCCAGCGGCAGCTGCACGTCGGTGAAGGCCAGGGTGCGCTTGTCTTCCGGCACGAAATCTTCGCGTTTCACGTGGAACAGCAAATCGAGAATGGAGGTGTCGAGCACATCCCACGGACGGATCTGCTGCTCAACCATGTTGAAACGGGCTTGTTCGAAATTCATCGGAAACTCCGGGGGATTCAAGACTGAATAAAAGGACGACTCTGAAAACGGCACGCAACCTTGACTGCATGCGGTTTTCACAGCCGGCCGGCAGCGCAGCTGGGCGCAACCTAACTTGCGATTATCCCACAATTAACTTACCTTCACAGCATCGCTAGGGGTCCTGCCCCTGCCGTGAAGGATGCCACAGCGTTGTGCGCGGACGACACTGGCAGGTTGGCGGGTGAGAGTCACCCTTCGAACCTGACCCGGATAATACCGGCGTAGGGAAGCGTAATCTGCCAGACACCGCATCGCGCCGCGCGTTCCCGCCGCCGCCATGCGGCCAACCGCAGCCGGGCATCCGGACCGCTCCTTGCGCCGCTTCATCGCACACTGGAGACGCCCCCCGATGAACGCGCCAAGCAAACCGAATCAAGCCATGGTGGTGGATTCCGCCGCCATCCAGCCGCTACCCAATTCCCGCAAAATCTATGTCGAGGGCAGCCGCCCGGACATCCGCGTGCCGATGCGCGAGATCAGCCAGGCCGACACCCCCACCCAGTTCGGCGGCGAGCAGAACCCGCCGATCTACGTCTACGACTGCAGCGGCCCGTACAGCGACCCGCAGGCACAGATCGACATCCGCTCCGGCCTTGCCCCGCTGCGCGCCGCGTGGATCGCCGAGCGTGACGACACCGAGCTGCTGGCCGGCCTGAGCAGCGACTACGGTCGCGCCCGCGAAGCGGACCCGAAACTGGCCGACCTGCGCTTCGACCTGCAGCGCAAGCCGCGCCGCGCCAAGGCCGGTGCCAACGTTACCCAGATGCACTACGCGCGCCGCGGCATCATCACCCCGGAAATGGAATTCGTCGCCATCCGCGAAAACCTCAACCGCAAGGCGTATATCGAATCGCTGCACGCCACCGGCAACAGCCGCCTGCTGGAGCTGATGACGCGCCAGCACGCCGGCCACAGCTTCGGCGCCAACCTGCCGGAAGAGATCACCGCCGAATTCGTGCGCCAGGAAATCGCCGCCGGCCGCGCCATCATCCCCAACAACATCAACCACCCGGAATCCGAGCCGATGATCATCGGTCGCAACTTCCTGGTGAAAATCAACGGCAACATCGGCAACAGCGCGGTAACCTCGTCGATCAGCGAAGAAGTGGACAAGATGACCTGGGGCATCCGCTGGGGCGCCGACACCATCATGGACCTGTCTACCGGCAAGAACATCCACGAAACCCGCGAGTGGATCCTGCGTAACAGCCCGGTACCGATCGGCACCGTGCCCATCTATCAAGCGCTGGAGAAGGTCAACGGCAAGGCCGAAGACCTGACCTGGGAGATCTTCAAGGACACCCTGATCGAACAGGCCGAGCAGGGCGTGGACTACTTCACCATCCACGCCGGCGTACTGCTGCGCTACGTGCCGCTGACCGCCGGCCGCATGACCGGCATCGTGTCACGCGGCGGCTCCATCATGGCCAAGTGGTGTCTGGCGCATCACCAGGAAAACTTCCTGTACACCCACTTCGCGGACATCTGCGAAATCATGAAGGCCTACGACGTGGCCTTCAGCCTGGGTGACGGCCTGCGCCCGGGCAGTGCCTGGGACGCCAACGACGCCGCGCAGCTGGGCGAACTGAAGACGCTGGGCGAGCTGACGCAGATCGCCTGGCAGCACGACGTACAGGTGATGATCGAAGGCCCCGGCCACGTGCCGATGCAGCTGATCAAGGAGAACATGGACAAGGAGCTGGAGTGGTGCCACGAAGCGCCGTTCTACACCCTGGGGCCGCTCACCACCGACATCGCGCCGGGCTACGACCACATCACCTCCGCCATCGGCGCTGCGCAGATCGGCTGGTACGGCACCGCCATGCTGTGCTACGTGACGCAGAAGGAACACCTGGGCCTGCCGAACAAGAACGATGTGAAAGAAGGCATCATCACCTACAAGCTGGCCGCGCACGCCGCCGATCTGGCCAAGGGTCACCCCGGCGCGCAGATCCGCGACAACGCGCTGTCCAAGGCGCGCTTCGAGTTCCGCTGGGAAGACCAGTTCAACCTGGGCCTCGATCCGGACAAGGCGCGCGACTTCCACGACGAGACGCTGCCGAAAGACAGCGCCAAGGTGGCGCACTTCTGCTCCATGTGCGGCCCGCACTTCTGCTCGATGAAGATCACCCAGGACGTGCGCGAATTCGCCGCCAAGCAGGGCATCAGCGAGCAGGACGCGCTGCACAAGGGCATGGAAGTGAAGGCTATCGAGTTCGTGCAGGGCGGCGGCAAGCTGTACGACAAGGTGTAAGTCACCGCTGCTTCACGTGAAACGATAAAGGTTGGCCGCAGCGATGCGGCCAACCTTTTTTCAAAACAGACACAGCCGCCTCCACACCGCGACATTCCGCGATCCGTCAGCCACCGCTGTTCCCTATTGGCATAATTTGCGGCACCATGGCCTCCCTACAAGACAAGGTCATGCCATGAAAAAAGCACTCTTCGGACTGCTGCTGTACCTGCCACTGGCGCTCCCTGCACTCGCGACGGAAACCAAGCAATTGCTGCAGGACGGTTATTACCTGCAAGCAATGCAACAGGCCCGGCAGGCACTGCAGCAACTACCCGCGGATGACTCGGCAGGCAGATTGCGTGCACAAATCGACCTGGCAAACGCCATGATGGAACGCCATCAAGCAGACCAGGCGGAGCTCATATTCAAGGCCTTGTTGCAGGACAGCCGCCAGGTTCCCCCTAGTAGCCTGATCGAGGCAGAAGTGCAGGAAGGTCTGGCTGGCGTGTATCTGGACCGGCAGCAGTCCAAAGCGGCCGCAAAGCTCTACCGCCGCATACTGTCCATACGTCAGCAGCATCTGGGGGCACAACATCTGGAAGTTGCCCAGACACTGAATGACCTAGGGGTTGCACTGGGCATGCAAGACCAGATGTCTGAAAGCGAGAAGCTGCTGAAACAAGCACTGGAAATACGTGAGCAACTGGCTGGGCATGACAGTTTCCCTGTGGCAGAAAGCCTGTACAACCTGAGCTTCAATCACATGGCTCCCGGCCAGTACCAACAGGCCGAACCCATGATGATCGAAGCCATCCGCATCAAGCAGCATGTCTTGCGCCCTGATCACCCCAGTATGACTCGCAGCATGCGCATGCTGGGCTGGCTGTACCGCAAGCAAAAGCGCTTCGACGAAGCCATGGCGCAATTACAGGCAACATTGGCCATGACACAACGGAATGGCGAAGACTCGCTTGACCAGACGGGCAGAACCTTACGCGCCATCGCCGACTGCCTTCAGGACCAGGGTAAGGCCATGGAAGCGGAACAGTACTACCGCCAGGCCCTGGTAGTACTGCCGCAGGCACTGGGAGCAAAGCATTACGCAGTAGGCCAGACCATGAACAATCTGGGATGGCTGCTGAAAACAAACCTCCATAGCAGCGAAGGCCAGCAACTGATCACCGAAGGCCAGCGCATCATGGATGCCGCGGAAAACCAGAACTGACCGCACGGTGGATAACTTCCGCCAGCAAGCACATCACCCAGGGCTGCCCATATGCACATTTTCCGTCCCGTCCTGCCCCTACTGTTCGCCATTGCCTGCCATGCCAATGGTGTCGATGGTCTGCTGCGCTAGGGCAATTACCAGCAGGCCACCCAACAGGCAGAAGCGGCGTTTGCCAGCGCCAGCGACCAGCCTGCTCGCTGGCAGGCACAGTGCGACCTTGCCCGCAGCTGGTTACGCAAGGATCATTACCAGGAAGCAGGCGCACTGCTGCAATCCCTGCTGTACGGTCCGCAAGCCGTACCCGCCGACACGCTGCTGTATGCCGACCTGCTGGACGCATGGTTCCAGTTCCTGCGCGAGAGTAGCCGTTTCAAGGAGGCCGAGCCCATCGGCCTGCAAGCCCTCGCCCTGCACACACGGCTATTGGGCGAACAGCATCTGCTGGTAGCCGAGTCGATGAACAATCTGGCCCTGCTGCGCCAGTACACCGGCAACTACAGCGAGGCCATCCGGCTACACCAACAAGCATTGGCCATACGCAAGTCCCTCGCCGGCGAAAACAGCCAGGAGGTAGCCGAGAGCCTGCACAATCTGGGCACCCTGTATAACAGCAAGCGCGATTGGGCCTCCGCCGAGCGCTATCTGCAGCAGGCTCTCGCCATCAAGCAACAGATCATGCCAGCCACCCCCCCATCGATCCGGGTGTCGAAAGCGCGTCTCGCCGGCAGCTACATCGACAGCAAACAGTACGCCCGCGCCATCCCGCTGCTGGAAGAGGTACTGGCTGGCGAGCAGAGCGATCCGAACAGCGACAAAGTGCACACCGCCATCGTGCTGCGCGAGCTGGCAGATGCCCATCACTACTTGCGCCACGTTAACATAGCCGAGCGTTATTACCTGCAGGCGCTGGATAGCTTTGCTGCCAGTGTCGGCAAACAGCACTACGCCTATGCGGTAGCGCTGAACGGCCTGGGTTGGCTGTACAAGAAGAACGGCAAGCCGGAGCAGGGCACAAGCATGATTGCAGAGTCCGAGCGGCTGTTCGACGCCATCAAATAACGGGACCGCGCAGGCTAAAACCGGCCCCCCCCCCTTGCGCAGGCGGAACTTGTATCCTACCGACCGGTCTTGCCAACGCCCCTCAACACAAACTCAGAATACAAAAATATGTTCAAGAAACTGCTTGCCTCAATCGGCGTCGGTGGCGCCCGCGTCGATACCCAACTGGACAACCCGCGACTGTACCCGGGTGAGCTGCTGCGCGGCCGCGTGCTGGTACATGGCGGCAGCGCCGACCAGGACATTGAGAAAATCGAGCTGGTGCTGATGGTGGAAGCGGAGCAGGAATCCGGCGACCACGAGGCCCGCGGCGCGTTGCCGCTGGGCGCGGTGCGGGTGGCGGAGCGTTTTACCATCCGCGCCGGCGAAAGCCGCGAGCTGCCGTTCCAGATCAACCTGCCGGCGGAGACGCCGATCAACGCGCTGGCGCACTATGGCCGGCCGCTGCCGGTGTGGATTCACACCGATCTGGCCATCGACGCGGCGCGCGATGCCAGCGACCGCGATCTGCTGGAAATCCTGCCGCCGCCGCCGGTGGCCGCGCTGCTGCACGCCTTCGAGCAGCTGGGCTGGACGCTGGCCAGCACCGACGTGGAAGTGGGCACCGCCCGCGTCGGCAACGTGGCCAGCACGCTGGGCTGCTACCAGGAGTTCGAGCTGCGCCCGCGCGGCGGCAATTTCCGCATCCAGGAGATCGAGCTGACCTTCATCCCGCGCGGCAGCGACACCCATGTGCTGATCGAGGTGGATGCGCGCTTCGGCGGCGACAGCTACATCGCGCTGGTGATGGGGCCGGATTTTGCCCGCCGCGACTGGGCGACCGAGCTGCGCCAGCGGCTGCCGATCTAGTCCTGAGCGCGGCGCCGGCGCGCGGCTAGCCGATGAGCGCCGCGGCAGCGCGGCCCACCCGCCGATGGCGAGCGGCCCCGGACTACACCCTGCCATCCACCATGCCGGCGGCGAGCGGCCAACCCGCCGCCGCTTGCGCCTCTTGCCGCCAGCCGCCGCACGTCCTGACCGGTGGCCGGGCAGCACCACCTATCGAGGCATGGCAGCGCGGTGCCGCCGACGGGCCATGCCACGCCACCAGCCGCAGTACCCGATGGCCAATTCAGGCCGATAACCGACGGCAATCGGGGCGGCGGCCAAAAGTTTTCTGGAAATTTATTTCCGCAGTTGTTACCTTGCGGAAATAAATTTGCTGCCGTCATTGTACGACCGGCAACCATAACCAGGAGACAAAGCATGTTGAAGCAATCCGCGCTGGCCGCGCTGTTGGCCGCCAGCCTGGCCAGCCCGCTGGCGCAGGCCGAGAAAATCGGCGCCACCATCGCCAATTCCAACCCGTGGCTCACCCGCGTGCGCGCCGGCATGCAGCAGCAGGCGGCGCGCATGCCCGGCGTGAAAGTGCAGTTCGAGGATGCGCAGGACGATATCGGCCGCCAGCTCAGCCAGATCCAGAACTTCATCGCGCAGAAGGTGGACGCCATCATCGTGGTGGCGGTCGATTCGCAGGCCACCCCCAAGATCACCAAGCTGGTAACCCAGGCCGGCATTCCGCTGATCTACGTGAACCACCCGCCCGGCGACAAGGCGTTGCCGCCGCGCGTGACCTTCGTTGGCTCCAACGAGAAAGAATCCGGCACCATGCAGACCCGCGAAGTGTGCCGGCTGATGCAGGGCAAGGGCGATGTGCTGCTGATCGTCGGCGATCTGGCGAATGAATCGGCATTGCAGCGCACGCGCGACGTGAAAGAGGTGATCGCCAAGCCGCCGTGCAACGGCATGCGCATCGTGGCGCAGCAGGCGGCGACCTGGAGCCGCACCCAGGCGGCGGACCTGATGAACAACTGGCTGACCACCGGCATGAAGTTCGACGCGGTGATCGCCAACAACGACGAGATGGCCATCGGCGCCATCCAGTCGCTGAAAGCCGCCGGCAAGATGAACAGCAAAATGATCGTGGCCGGCATCGACGCCACCCATGACGCGCTGGCGGCGATGAAGGCCGGCGACTTGAAGGTGACGGTATTCCAGGACGCGCTGGGCCAGGGCGGTGGCGGGGTGCAGGCGGCGGTGGACATGGCGCGCGGCAAGAAAGTGCCATCGCAGCTGTGGATTCCGTTCGAGCTGGTCACCCCGGCCAA
>NZ_JBHRXN010000010.1:0-76176 GCF_042648525.1 Vogesella facilis | reverse complement strand
CGGCTCAGCACGGCCGGCAAGCATGGGCTTGCCGGCCGTTTTTTTTGCGGTCGCCAGCGGTGCTCGCCTGGCAGCCAGACAACGGCACCGCCGCACTCGGCCAATGGCATGCCGCGGGCCGGCGCTGGCCGATCCCGCCACGCCGGGATGCGGCCAACGTTGGCCGCAACGTCATTGCTTGCCGCTGATGGCACCGGCCGCCTGTTTGGCGGCATCCAGCTGCTGCTTGGCTTCATCGATCTGCTGCCCCAGTTCCGGGTCGAGCATGGCTGCCGCCGCGCCCACGCGCTTGGCCACGCCGATGGCGGCGCTGGCCTGTTGCTTCAGCCGCTCGGTGCTGCCGATGGCGGCACTGGCTTGCTGTTTCAGCTCCGCCAGCGGCGCGCTGCTGTCCTGCACCGCCTGGTGCACGCCGCCAATGGCGGCCGACGCCTGCTGTTGCAATTGCGCGGTCTGCTCCGCGCTGCAGGCGCTCAGCAGCAGCACGGTGGCGATCAATGGGGTAATTCGGTACATGCGGGCTCTCCGGGCCGGTGGCCAGATACGGGTCGATAGCCACTAGAACAATTGCCCCGCAGCAAGTTCCAGCGCCGTCTATGCTGGACAGGACACCCCGCCAACAGGAGCGCCACATGGATACCAGCCGTCACGATCTGCCGGCCCTGTTCAAGCAACTGGGCCTGCCGGCAGAAGCCAGCGCCATCCGCGCCTTTATCGCCAGCCACCCGCTGGCGCACGAAACCAATATCGAAGAAGCGCCGTTCTGGAGCAATGCGCAGGCGGCGTTCCTGAAGCAGTCGCTGGACGACGATGCCGAGTGGGCGGAGGCGGTGGACGAGCTGGCCAACCTGTTGTCCGGCTAGCCTGGCGCCGGCGTGGCCATGGTCTATGCTGGGGTACACCCTGGGCATGCGCGCGCTGCGTCCGCAGTGCAGGCGGCCCGGCAGCCCTGCGCCACGGCCTTGCGCCGGCAGCGGCCGCCGTTGGCCGCAGGCAGGCGTGCAGGCCCTGCCTGACAGGAGTTGCACCATGTTCATTGCTCGCTGGAGTATCGAGGCCCGCTTTGGCCACAAAGCGGAAGTGCTCGAGCAGATGCACCGCTGGATGCGGGAGATCGGCTCGCAGGTTGGCTGGACCGAAGCCAACACCCGCCTGCTCACCGGCTCGATCGGCGCCAAGGAATCCACCATCCAGTCCGAAATCGCCGTCGCCAGCCTGGCCGAGCTGGAAGCCGCCTGGACCAAGCTCGCCAGCCTGGACAGCCACGCCGCCTGGAGCAAAATGCTGGAGCCGCACGTGGTTTCCGGCACCCAGCACTGGGAAATCTTCCGCCTGCTGAGCTAAGCGCCGCCCCCCGCCACGCGGCCGCTGCCGACGCTCACGGCAGTGCCGCGCGCGGCTTACACCTAAGAGCCCCTCGAAAACCCCTGATTTCCAATCGAGATAACACGGCGAGACAAGGCGCGAACGAAAAATCCCGACGCTGCATATGTTTGATATGTAAGGAGGGATTTTTCGTGAGCAACGCAGTATCGCGACGAAAGCGGGAGTTTTTCGGGGTGTCCTAAGCCACTGATTCCGCTATACTTCCGCCCCTTCACCCCACCCACCGCAGGAAGTATTCATGAGTCTGTTGCCGCACCAGGTTGAGCTGCTGTCCCCCGCCAAGAACGCCGACATCGGCCGCGAGGCCATTCTGCACGGCGCCGATGCGGTGTATATCGGCGGCCCCAGCTTTGGCGCGCGCCATAACGCCTGCAACAGCGTGCAAGACATCGCCTCCCTGGTGCAGTTTGCCCACCGCTACCACGCGCGCATCTTCGCCACCCTCAACACCATCCTGCACGACGCCGAGCTGGACGCCGCGCGCACGCTGATCTGGCAGCTGTACGACGCCGGCGTCGATGCGCTGATCGTGCAGGATATGGGCATCCTGCAGCTCGACCTGCCGCCGATCCAGCTGCATGCCTCCACCCAGTGCGACATCCGCACCCCGGAGAAGGCGCGCTTCCTGTCCGATGCCGGCTTCAGCCAGATCGTGCTGGCGCGCGAGCTGACCATCCCGCAGATCGCCAAGATCGCGCAGACCGTGGCCGAAGGTGCCGACCCGGCCACCATCGAATACTTCATCCACGGCGCGCTGTGCGTGGCGTTCTCCGGCCAGTGCTACATCAGCCATGCCGACACCGGCCGCAGCGCCAACCGTGGCGACTGCTCGCAAGCCTGTCGCCTGCCGTACACGCTGACCGACGAAAAAGGCGGCGTGGTGGCCTTCGACAAGCACCTGCTGTCGATGAAGGACAATAACCAGAGCAACAACCTGGAAGCGCTGCTGGACGCCGGCGTGCGCTCGCTGAAGATCGAGGGCCGCTACAAGGACGTGAGCTATGTGAAGAACATCACCGCCCACTACCGGCTGCTGCTGGACGAAATCTTCGAGCGCCGCCCGGAGCTGGCGCCAGCCGCCAGCGGCAGCAGCGAGATCTACTTCACCCCGGACCCGGACAAGACCTTCCACCGCGGCGCCACCGACTACTTCGCCACCGGCCGCAAGATCGACATCGGCGCCTTCGATTCGCCCAAGTTCGTCGGCGTGCAGCTGGGCAGCGTGCACCAGGTGGGCGACGGCTGGCTGGAGATCGCCACCAGCGAACAGATGAGCAACGGCGACGGCATCAACTTCATGAAGAAGCGCGAGGTGGTGGGCATGCAGCTCAACACCGTGAAGCAGGTGGGCAAGGTGCCGGGCGGCGAGCTGCTGTGGCGCTGCCAGCCGAACGACCCGGCGCTGCTGGCCGGCCTCAAGCCCGGCACCGACATCAGCCGCAACCGCGACCACGCCTGGGAGCTGGCGCTGCTGAAGAAATCTGCCGAGCGCCGCGTGGGCGTATGGGCCACCCTGGCCGACAACGCGGACGGCCTGACGCTGACCCTGACCGACGCCGACGGCTGCAGCGCCAGCGCTGCGGCCAACCTGGCGCTGGAACCGGCCAAAGACGCCGCCCGCGCCGAAGCCAGCCTGCGCGAGGCGGTGGCCAAGCTCGGCACCAGCATGTTCCAGGCACACGACGTGGCATTGAACCTCAGCCAGCCGTGGTTCGTGCCGGCCTCGGTGATCAACGGCCTGCGCCGCGACGCGGTGGAGCAGCTGGAAGCGGCCAGGTTGGCCGCATGGCAACGCCCGCCGCGCAAGGTGGAAGCCGAACCCAAGCCGCAGTTCCCCGAGCAGAGCCTGAGCTACCTCGCCAACGTCTACAACGCCAAGGCGTGGGACTTCTACCAGCAGCACGGCGTGGAAGTCATCGAGCCCGCCTACGAGGCGCACCAGGAAGAGGGCGAGGTGTCGCTGATGATCACCAAGCACTGCCTGCGCTTCTCCTACAACCTGTGCCCCAAGCAGGCCAAGGGCGTGAAGGGGGTGATGGGCCAGGTGCGCGCCGACCCGATGGTGCTGAAATCCGGCGACGAGACCTACACCCTGAAATTCGAATGCCGGCCGTGCGAAATGCACGTGATGGGCAAGATGAAGAAGCACATCCTGAAAACCGCGCCGCCGAGCGACATCCCGGCCAGCGCACCGATTACCTTCTTCAAGCAGCGGCCGGCTTCGTAAGCTAGCCGCAAGATGCGGCCAACGTTGGCCGCAAGCCGCGGTTTTCACCTCGCCAAACAACAAGGGCAAGCCATACGGCTTGCCCTTTTGTCATTTTTATTTGCTAGAATAGTGATACTCTTGCCAGCGGCGCTAATTCGATCATGATAGTGCCTCTGATATTAATCTCTATCTAATTCAAACTTAGCTTTACTGGACGAAAAATGGCATATGAAGCAAAAGTCTTTCGAGTACTTATAGCATCACCATCAGATGTAGATGAGGAGAGAGAAATTGCAGTTAAGACAATTCAAGAATGGAATGATCTTAATTCTCCTGAACGGCGAATTGTCATGTTGCCACTGCGTTGGGAAACTCACTCAGCACCAGAATATGGAACACGTCCGCAAGAAATTATTAACCGACA
Source organism: Vogesella facilis (assembly GCF_042648525.1). NCBI lineage: Bacteria > Pseudomonadati > Pseudomonadota > Betaproteobacteria > Neisseriales > Chromobacteriaceae > Vogesella > Vogesella facilis. The sequence goes on along the minus strand of NZ_JBHRXN010000010.1, from coordinate 72,157 downwards.
AATAGTTGATCACTGTGACATTCTGATCGGAATTTTCTGGACGAGAATTGGAAGCCCAACAGGCGTATCAGATAGTGGAACTCTAGAAGAAATCGAAAGAGTCGCCGGTCAAGGGAGAACCGTCATGCTTTATTTCTCTCAAATAAAGAAAGACCCCAACTCTATTGAAATAGAGCAATTACAAAAATTACGTGAATTTAAAGAGAAAACGTTTCCCAAAGCATTGATTGAATCATTTTCAAGTCAAATTGAGTTTCGTGACAAGCTGGCAAAGCAGATTGAGATACAGCTACGAACACTTATTGCTACAGAAAAGCATACTACTAGCAATTTGACAGGGGATATCTCATCTGCAATTTCATTGGAGTTTTGCGATAGTAAAACTGGTGAAACCCTCGGCCAGACGATAAGCCTTGAAGCAACCAATATAATTTCACACGGAATTGATGCAATACCAGACTATGGGAAAGTCGAACATGATTCTTCGGAAAATGATAGTTGGTCTCTATCTAGCTTCATGAATCGGGACAACAAGAATTACTATAGGGAGTATGTTGAGTTTCTTGTTAAATCTGCCTTACTTCGCCCAGTATCATTTTCCTTAAAAAACAACGGCCTTATTGGTGCACGAGACATTTTTATTGATATGAAAATATCTTCCGACATTCACGACATACAGATTGGAACAAATGTTGATTTTAATATAAATCCTCCACAAACACACTCTGGCATGGGGGGGCTGTCATTTTATGACAATATTCAAATGAATACAGGCGATGAGTCATTTGCGGTGGAGTCCGTAACTGATCAATGGAATGCAACATTTGAAACAAGGGCGCTACAACCTCAGCGCACGGTAAGATCAAAACATAGAATGGTTATTGGTGCAACAACTTCTGGAACCATTGAAATCGAAGCAAAAATCTATGCTGATATTTTACCAAAACCAATTACTCAAAGATTAAAAATCTTAATGGAAATCAAACAGGCAAATGTTACAGCCATTGAGTTACTTGAAAAGAATGGAATTTCCCCAATCGACACAAAAATACCAAACAGCAATAAAACAAGATCCAAAATTAGCTCGCGGGGTTATAGCCGCATAGTCACCCACCCGAAAAAATAATGCCACCACATTAAAACAATAAAATATTTTAAGCCTGGCATAGTAGATCGCGCTAGTCCACGAAACACAACGCTTCACCGATTAATTAAAAAGGTTGTCCGCAAACCGTCATGACTTTGTGGTCAACCTTTCTAGCCTGTTTCGTCGGAAAAAATGACCAGCAAGAAGGGCCACAAAACAGCGCATCTTGGCCGGCAGTCGCCTGCCACGGCAGGTACAGCGCCAAATGTCAACCGACGCATACACATCATCCCGCTCGGCTGACGCGGAGTGCTGTGCCAGATAAACAATATCGACGCTCAGGGATGAGTATGTGGTAATCCAGTACCGAGTCCGTTTCGATAACCGTGCAGAAGCAATCGAAACGGTAACACCACAACGCGAAGCGGATGGCAGTTGGCGGATTTCCGGCTACTTTATCAACTAGGGCCGGACAGGGCCGCGCCCCCACAGGAGACAGCAGCATGCTGGCAATCGGTACGTTCAACGTCAAACTCACGCCGCTGGTGATTTTTCATCAGGGCACCGACGAAATGCAGCTGGGGCGCCTCGCCATCGAGAAGGAATTCAGCGGCGATCTCAGCGGCAGCAGCCGTGGCGAGATGCTTAGCGCCATCACCCCCACGCCGGGTTCTGCCGGCTATGTTGCCATTGAGCAGGTGCAGGGCAGCCTGGCGGGGCGGCAGGGCAGCTTCCTGCTACAGCACAGCGGAGTGATGACGCGCGGCGAGAAGCAGCTGACGCTGACGGTGGTGCCGGATTCGGCCTGCGGTGAGCTGGCCGGGCTCAGCGGCGAGATGCGCATCGACATCATCGGCGGCCAGCACCATTACCACTTCGACTACCGACTTTGAAGCCGCCCTGCGGCCAACGTTGGCCGCCGGCTCAAGCCGTACTCACGCCCCTTGCCAGTTGACCGCGGCGTCGAAATGCGCCACCAGGTAGTCGACGAAGCAGCGCACCCGCGCCGACAGCCCCAGTCGCGACGGGTACAGCGCCCAGATGTCGGCCGGCGCACCGCTCCACGCCGGCAGCAGCTGCCGCAGGCGGCCGCTGTGCAGGTAGGGCGTGACATCCCATAGCGAGCGCAGCAGCACGCCGTGGCCGTCCAGCGCCCAGTTCACCGCGGTTTCCCCATCGTTGCTGGACAGCGCGCCAGCCACCTTCACCGTCTGCACCTGGCTACCGCTGTGCAGCACCCAGTTGCCCCAGATATCGTCGTTCTCGCGCACCACGATGCACTGGTGCGCGCGCAGCTCGGCCGGCTCGGTCGGTGCCGGGTGCCGCGCCAGGTAGCCGGGAGCGGCGCACAGGATGCGGCGGTTGGCGGCGATACGCCGCGCCACGATGCGCGCATCCGGCGGCGCGCCGAAGCGGATGCTGACATCGAAGCTGCCGTCGCTCAGCGCCGGCATGCGGTCGCTCAGCTGCAGTTGCACCTGCACTTGCGGATAGGCGCGCACGAAGGCCGACACCGCCGGGGCGATGTGGCGGCGGCCGAAGCCCAGCGTGGCGTTGACGCGCAGCAGGCCCTGCGGCGCGGCGCTGGCGGCGCTCAGCTCCTGTTCCAGTTCCAGCAGTTCGGCCAGCAGCGGCCGGCCGCGCGCCAGGTAACGTTCGCCCTCCGCGGTCAGCGCCAGGGTGCGGGTGGTGCGGTTGACCAGCCGCACGCCGAGGCGCTGTTCCAGCGCGCTCAGGCGGCGGCTGACGGCGGGCGGGGTGATGCCCAGTTGCTGCGCGGTGGCGGTGAGGCTGCCGCACTGCAGCAGGCGGCTGAAGAAGGCGAGGTCGGCGACCGGGTCCATTGTTGCGCTCAAATCAAGAATGGTTTGTTGGTGGCGAAATTATAGCCACCAATAGCCGCTATACACTGCGCGCAGGCAACAGCAAAAGGGAGCAGGGCGTGCATCCGGACATAGTGACAACGTTGGCCGCATTACTGCTGGGCGCGGTGCTGGGCGGGGTGGGCGGCCTGCTGGGCATCGGCGGCGGCATTCTGGCGATACCGCTGCTGGGCGCCGCCTACGGCCTGGAACAGAGCATGGCGCAGGGCACGGCGCTGGTGATGATGGTGCCGAATGTGCTGCTGGCGTTCTGGCGCTACCGCCAGCGCAGCCCGTTCCCGCTGTCGCTGGCGCTGCGCATCGGCGCGCTGTCGGTGCTGGCCACCTGGCTGGCGGCGCAGCTGGCGCTGGGGCTGGACAAGGCGCTGCTGCGGCAGGTGTTTGCCGCTTTCCTGCTGCTGCTGGGCGGCTATTTCTGGCGCGAGGCGCGGCCCCGGCCGCAGCGCGCCACACCGCACCCGTGGCCGGCGCGCTATCTGCCCGGCGTGGGGCTGATCGGCGGCGCCTGCGCCGGTTTCTTCAGCGTGGGCGCCGGCATCGTGGCGGCGCCCATCCTGGTGCGCGGCTTCGGCAAGGCGCAGACCGAGGCGCAGGGGCTGGCCCTGGCGCTGGTGCTGCCGGGCGCGCTGGTGGCGCTGGCCAGCTACGGCCGCGCCGGCGCGGTGGACTGGCCGCTGGGGCTGTGCCTGGCGCTGGGCGGGCTGTGCACGGTGTCGCCCGGGGTGGCGCTGGCCTACCGCCTGCCGCAGCAGCGGCTGCGCCAGCTGTTCGCACTGCTGCTGTGGCTGACCGCCGGCCTGAGCTGCTGGCTGGGCTGAGCCTGGCCGGCCCGGCGGACGGTAGCGCCGCCACCGGCGGCCAAGGTTGGCCGCATTTTTCCTTGTGTTCCGGCCGCGCCCTTGCCTACAACGCAAGCACCCCCTTGTTGTGGAGCCGATCATGCGCGTGCTGTTGCTTACTGTATTCCTGCTGGCCGCCTGCGGCCCCAGCGGCAAGATCGCCGAAAGCCAGCGCCAGGAGCTGGACAAAGCCAAGGCGGTGCAGCAGACCGTGGACGGCTACAACCAGCAGCTGCAGCGCAGCGAAAGCTCTGCCACGCAGTAGCCGCCGCCTGCCGGCCCGGCGGCCGGCGCCTACTGGCCATTACGCCAGTGGCCATTGACCACCACGATGGCTGACGCCAGATTGTGCCGACAATCATCCGGAGCCAGACCGATGGATCAGAAAACCAGCCGTAACACCGCCGGCGCCTGCGAGCCGTTCGCCGCCGACAGCGTGCCGTGGGACAGTTATCAACAGGGCAGCCGCTTCGGCCTGCGTTATCAACAGCTGGGCGAATTCGGCGGCGCGCAGCATGTCGGCGTGAGCCGCGAGGAGCTGGCGCCCGGCAAGCAATCCTGCCCGCTGCACTACCACATGCAGGAGGAAGAGCAGCTGCTGATTCTGGACGGCGAGCTGACGCTGCTGCTGGGCGAGGCGCGCTACCGCATGCAGGCTGGCGACTACGTGTGCTTTCCCGCCGGGCAGCAGGTGGGCCATGCGCTGTTCAACCACAGCGACGCGGTGTGCCGCTACCTGATCATCGGCGAGCGCAACCGCAACGAGGTGGTGGTGTACCCGGAAAGCGGCCGCGTCGGCGTGCGCAGCCTGGGGCAGGGCTTCGACGGCAAGGCCACCATGGACTACTGGGACGGCCAGGCCGGCAGCCAGGACTGAGCCTGCCCGCCAGCGGCGGCGAGCGGTTGCGGCCGGGCGCTACCGCGTGGCCATCGCTTCGGGCGGCGCAGTGCCGTCATGTCGCTGCCGCGCCCCACGGGGTTCGCCTGCTCGCGCCCGCGCATGCTGGCTCGTGGGTAGCGCCGGCGCCGCTGAACACTGCGTTGCTTGCATGCCAACTGCGTTGGCAGGATCATCGCCGCTCCCACCCCACCGGATAGCCCCATGAACTCGCTTTACCTCCCGCTGGCCTTCATTATCGGCATCGTGGTACCGCTGCAGGCCGCCATCAATAACCAGCTCAAGGCGCTGATCGGCGGCAGCCCGATCATGGCGGCGCTGGTGTCGTTTCTGGTCGGCTCGGTCACCCTGGCCATCGCCGCACTGCTCACCGGCCAGCGCTGGGTAGGGTTGGCCGCACTGCCCAAGGCCGAGTGGTGGATGCTGACCGGCGGTGCGCTGGGCGCGCTGTTCGTGTTCGGCACCACCTTGCTGGCGCCGCGGCTGGGGGTGGCGGTGATGCTGTCGCTGATCATCGCCGGCCAGGTGTGCGCGTCGCTGCTATTCGACCGCTACGGCTGGCTGGGCATGCCGCTGAAGGAGATCAACAGCTGGCGTCTGCTGGGCGCGGTACTGGTGATCGCCGGCGTGCTGCTGGTGAACCTGGGCGACAAGATCGGCCGCGCCTGAGCGCCGCCGCGTTTCACGTGGAACCGGCGCCGGGCGGGGGCAAGCCGCGCCGCGGCGGCAGCCCACTGTTGCGTCGCACACACTGCCCGCCACCGGGCCGCTTGGCCGCCAGGCCTTGCCCGCCAGCGCTCAAGGACATGCAAATACATTTTTGCCCCGTACCTTAGCTGCACTGCAACAAAGTTATGGCTATGCTGACGCTACTACCCGACCCGCGGAGCCTGCCATGTACAGCGCCACCCTGTTCCACCAGCTGAATGCCTACCTCACCGATGCCTGGCAGCGCGGCATCCTGACGCTGGACGTGCTGCGCGAGCGCGGCGATGTCTACCTGGAGCACCACGCCGACGGCAAGCCGCCGGTGCTGGCCTTCGACTACAGCATCATCATGGACGGCCGCAAGCTGCCGCAGCCGGTGAACTACGCGCTGGCCGCCATCCGCCCGCCGGCCGGCTGCCCGGCCACCGACGCCGACAAGCGGCCGTTCGTGGTAATCGACCCGCGCGCCGGCCACGGCCCCGGCATCGGCGGCTTCAAGATGGACAGCGAAATCGGCATCGCGCTGCGCCAGGGCCACCCGTGCTACTTCGTGATGTTCTTTCCGCAGCCGGAGCCGGGGCAGACCATCGAATGCGTGCTACAGGCGGAAAAAGCCTTCCTGGACCGCATCAACAGCCTGCACGACGGCATCAGCGGCAAACCGTTCGTGATCGGCAACTGCCAGGGCGGCTGGGCGCTGGCGCTGCTGGCGGCCACCGCGCCGGAGAAGGTCGGCCCCATCCTGCTGGCCGGCTCGCCGCTGGCCTACTGGTCCGGCGTGCGCGGCAAGCACCCGCTGCGCTACAGCGGCGGCCTCACCGGCGGCACCTGGAGCGCCTCGCTGGCCGGCGACCTGGGCGGCGGGCTGTTCGACGGCGCGCACCTGGTGAGCAACTTCGAGAACCTGAACCCGGCCAACACGCTGTGGGAAAAGCCGTACCGGCTGTACGCCAACGTCGACGACGAACGCGAGCGCTTCCTGGAGTTCGAGCGCTGGTGGGGCGGCCACTTCATGCTCGGCAAGCAGGAGATGGAGTGGATCTCGCAGAACCTGTTCGTCGGCAACCACCTGGCCGCCGGCGACATCGAACTGGAGCGCGGCAACAGCCGCGTCGACCTGCGCAACATCCGCTCGCCGATCATCGTGTTCGCCAGCTGGGGCGACAACATCACCCCGCCGCAACAGGCGCTGAACTGGATCTGCGACCTGTACCACAGCAGCGACGAGATCCGCGCCAACGAGCAGACCATCGTCTACTGCCTGCACGAGCAGGTGGGGCACCTGGGCATCTTCGTCTCCGCCGGGGTGGCCAACCGCGAGCACAGCGAGCTGGCCAGCGCGCTGGACCTGATCGACGTGCTGCCGCCGGGGCTGTACGAGGCGGTGATCACCGACACCCACCCGGAAACCCCGGGCCAGGACTACCTGCAGGGCCGCTACATCGTGCGCTTCGAGCCGCGCGACATTGCGGACATCGCCGCGCTGGACGACGGCCGCGACGACGAGCTGGCGTTCGAAGTGGTGCGCCGGGTGGCGGAGATCAACCAGCAGCTGTACGACAGCTTCGTGTCGCCGTGGCTGCGCCAGCTGATCAAGCCGGCACAGGCCGAGGCGCTGCGCGTGCTGCACCCGGCGCGGCAGGAGCGGCTGTGGCTGTCCAGCTTCAACCCGTGGCTGGGCTGGCTGCCGCAGGCCGCCGCGCAGGTCCGCCGCCAGCGCCAGCCGCTGGCCGCCGACAACCCGTTCTGGCAATGGCAGCAGCAGGGCAGCAAGTGGCTAGCCAGCGCGCTGACGCAGTGGGGCGACTGGCGCGACCGCACGCTGGAACAGTGCTTCGAGCTGACCTACGGCTCGCCGTGGCTGCGCGCTGCCGTCGGCCTGCCACCGGCGGGCAGCTGGCAGCGCGAGGCGCAATCCGGGCGCTGGGAGCGCGAGGAAATGCTGCGCCTGAAGCGTACCGAGCTGGAGCAGCACTACACCGCCGGCAACCCGTTCGACGGCCTGCTGCGGCTATTGGTGTACACCGCCATCGGCACCGGCGTGGTGGACGTGCGGCCGTTCAACGCCATCCGCCGGCTGATGACGGAAACGCCGCTGAGCGAGGGCGTGGCACTGCCGGCGCTGAAAGACAGCATCCGCCGCCAGACCTGGCTGGTGCGCAACGACGAAGGCCGCGCGCTGGACACGCTGGGCAGCCTGCTGACCGAACCGCAGCAACGGCAGCAGGCGCTGGACCTGGCCTGGCACCTGCTGGGCATCGCCGGGCCGATCAGTGCGGAGAAACAGGCACGGCTGGCCCGGGTGGCCGCCGCACTGCAGCTGAGCGGCCCCAGCCCGCGGCCGGGCAAGGCCGAAGCGGCAGCGCCGGTGCCCACTGCCGCAGTTGCTGAGGTTGCTGAGGTTGCTGAGGTTGCTGAGGTTGCTGAGGTTGCTGAGGTTGCTGAGGTTGCTGAGGTTGCTGAGGTTGCTGAGGCTGCTGAGGCTGCGGAAACAACGGCGGTAACGGAATTGGCAGAAGCCGCCGCGGTAGAAGTTGCCACGCCGGCCGCCAAACCCGCGCGCCAGCCTGCCGCCAAGCGCAGTCCGCCCGCTGCCAAACCGGCCAAGGCCACGCGCGCGCCCAATGGCAAACCGGCGGCCAAGCCGGCCGCCGCCGCAGACAAGCCCGCCACGCCGCGCCCCAGCCGCCGCAAGCCGGCGCCGGACGCGGAATAAGCGCAGCCCCTGCTTGCGGCCAACCTTGCCGGGTTGGCCGCAAGGGTCGTGACATCATGCCGGTACCGCTGGGCTGACATGCCAAACGCCGTGCGCGATGATTACCCTTTGCGTAACGCCAGAAAGTAACTGCATGCCGCTGCCGGATCTTCACGATGCCACGCTGCTGCTGATCGAAGTCGATTGGGAGCAGGGAAACTGCAGACTGCATCTGCAAACCACCAGCCACGGCAAGGGCTTCCTGCTGTTTCCGGCTCTGCGTGCCATCCATATCCCGCACCATCAGCCATGGGGACCTTCGGTATCCATCAATAGTCATGTCCAGCTGACTACAGGGGAGTGGGAGATTGAAATGCAATCTGGCGATATCCTGCAAATACAAGCAGATAGCTGCGCCTGGCACAGCAGTTGATTGCACTTGCCCCTCAGCAGTCTGATCTATGCTGAAGTCTCACCGGCCATGCGCCGGACAGACAGGAGGCAGCATCATGAACAACCCGGTAGGCTGGTTCGAAATCTATGTGCAGGACATGGCGCGCGCGGTGCGTTTCTATCAGGCGGTGCTGCAGCTGCCGCTGGAGAAGCTGGAATTCCCCGGCATGGAAATGTGGACCTTTCCGATGCAGCCGGACGGCAAGGGTGCCGCCGGCTCGCTGGTGCGCATGGATGGCCGCGCTTCCGGCGGCAACAGCGTGATGGTGTATTTCAGCTGCGGCGACTGCGCCGAGGAGGCCGGCCGCATCGAGGCCGCCGGCGGCAAGCTGCTGCAGCCCAAGGTGACCATCGGCGAGTACGGCTTCATCGCGCTGGGGCTGGACCCGGACGGCAACAGCTTCGGCCTGCATTCCATGCAGTAGCGCCGTCGCGGCATGCACTTGCGGCCAACCTTGCACGGTTGGCCGCTTGTTTTTGCCGTTGTCATCGCCATCTGTGGCTGACACCCACCCGTGACGGAGCCCGCCATGTCTGCCTACCAGCTTGCCCAACTCAATATCGCCACCCTGCTTGCGCCGCTGGAGTCGCCGCAGCTGGCCGACTTCGTCAACAATCTGCAGCACATCAACAGCCTGGGCGAGCGCTCGCCCGGCTTCGTGTGGCGACTGCAGGACGATGCCGGCGACGCCACCGCGCTGCGCCCGTTCGGCGACGAGGTGATCGTCAACATGTCGGTGTGGCGCAGCATCGAAGCACTGGGCGACTTCGTCTACCGCAGCGAGCACGTGGATTTCTTCCGCCGCCGCCGCGAGTGGTTCGGCCGCATGGCCGAGGCCGCCACCGTGCTGTGGTGGGTGCCCGCCGGCCATCTCCCCACGCTGCAGGAGGCCGCCGACAAGCTGGCGCTGCTGCGCCGGCATGGCCCCAGTGCCGCGGCGTTCAGCTACGCGCGGCCGTTCCCGGCGCCGGATGCAGCGGCGCAGCCGGCCTGAGCCGTGTCGCCGCCCGTGTCGCTAGCGTCAGGGTTGGCCGCATTGCCGCCATGACATTCGCGCGGCCGCTGTCTACAACAAGGCATGGGTCGGCAGCGGTGCCGTGGCCCGCCGACATGGGAGTCCATTGATGAAGAGCCTGCTCACCCTAGCCCTGCTGGCCGTGTCCGCCAGCGCATCCGCCATCAGCGTCGAACTGCTGCAGGCCGGCGAGGCCGGCAGCGGCGCCACGCTGGGCCGGGTGGAGATCAGCGACAGCCCGTACGGCCTGGTATTCAGCCCGCAGCTGCATGGCCTGCCGCCCGGCCTGCACGGCTTCCATCTGCACCAGAACGCCAGCTGCGCGCCGCAGCTGCGCGACGGCAAGCCGGTGGCAGCGCTGGCGGCCGGCGGCCACTACGACCCGGCGGCCAGCAATCGTCACGGCGCGCCGTGGGGCGATGGCCACCTCGGCGACCTGCCGCCGCTGTACGTGGACGCGGCCGGCAACGCCAGCCAGCCGGTGCTGGCGCCGCGGCTGAAGCTGGCCGACCTGGCCGGCCGCGCGCTGATGCTGCATGCCGGCGGCGACAACCATGCCGACCAGCCGGCGGCACTGGGCGGCGGCGGCGCGCGCATCGGCTGCGGGGTGATCCCGTAGCCGGCGGCCGCGCCCGGCCTTGCCACCACCGTTGCCTGCCCGTAGAATGCGCGGCTTCCGCATTTTTGGCGGATTTTGTCGTCAATTCAATGCGTTAGGGATAGCCGTGGCCGATATCGACCGCCTCGATACCTGGATCAAGTACAAGAACGGGCTGTGCAGCGACTGCATGGCGTCCTGTTGCACCATGCCGGTGGAAGTGAAGCTGCCGGATCTGGTGCGCATCGGCGTGGTGGACGAGTTCGAGCTGGACGAACCCATCAAGAACATCGCCAAACGGCTGGAAAAGCAGCGCATCATCCAGCATTTCAACTTCAAGCATGGGGTGTTCACCCTGGCGCAGCGTGCCAATGGCGACTGCCTGTACCTGGATGCCAACAGCCGGCTGTGCACCATCTACGACCGCCGCCCCAACACCTGCCGCAACCACCCCAAGATCGGCCCGCGCCCCGGCTTCTGCGCCTACCGCCGCAACCCGGCGCACGGCCGCAAGGTATCCGCATGAGCGACAAGCAAAGCAATGACCCGCTGCACGGCATCACGCTGGAGGCGCTGCTGACCGAGCTGGTGCGCCACTATGGTTGGCCGCAGCTGGGGCAGCTGGTGAAGATCCGCTGCTTCAACAGTGAGCCCAGCATCAAGTCCAGCCTCACCTTCCTGCGCCGCACGCCGTGGGCGCGGCAGCAGGTGGAGGCGCTGTACCTGCAGCTGCTTAGCCCCAAGCCGGCCCGCCGCAGCAGCGCGCCGACGCCGCGCGTGCTGTTTGCCCGCAAGGCGGCCGACTAGCCGCGGCCGCGTCTTGCAAAATGCATGAAGCGGCACCACCTAGTCTGAGTTCCTCCACCCCGGAGGCCACTTTTGCTAGGAGTCGCGATGAAGCTGTTTTTCTCCCCCGGTGCCTGCTCGCTGTCGCCGCATATCGCGCTGGCCGAATCCGGCCTGCCGTACAGTGTCGAGAAGGTCAACCTGCGCGCCGAGCCGCGCCTGACCGAGAGCGGCGCCGATTTCCGCGCCATCAATCCCAAGGGCTATGTGCCGGCGCTGCAGCTGGCCAGCGGCGAGCTGCTCACCGAGGGCGCGGCCATCGTGCAGTACATCGCCGACCAGGCCCCCGAGCGCAAGCTGGCGCCGGCCAACGGCACGCTGGCGCGCTACCGGCTGCAGGAAGCCCTCAATTACATCGCCACCGAGGTGCACAAGGGCTTCTCGCCGATGTTCCGCAGCCAGGACGAGGCGGTGCAGGAAGCGGCCTGGCAGCAGCTGGGCAAGCGCTTCGACACCCTGGCGGCGCAGCTGGCAACACAGGACTACCTGCTGGCCGACGGCTTCAGCGTGGCCGACGGCTACCTGTTCACCTGCCTGGGCTGGGCGCGCATGCTCGGCCGCAGCCTGGACGCCTGGCCGGTGCTGCAGGCCTACGTTGGCCGCATCGGCGAGCGCCCGGCGGTGATGCAGGCGATGCGCGAGGAAGGCCTGCTCTGAGCCAGCCCGCGGCCAAAGCGGCACCCCGCCACGTGCGGGGTGTTTTGCTTTCTGGCAGCATCGCCGTTTCACCTAGCGGGAGCACGACATGAGCAAACTGGTCGACGTGGACGGGCTAATCGCCGCGCAACGCGACTTCGCAGCGGCGCGCGCCTGGCAGCCCTACCACACGCCGCGCAACCTGATGCTGGCGCTGGCCGGCGAAGTGGGCGAGCTGGCGGAGATTTTCCAGTGGAAAACCGATGCCGAGGCCGCCGCCATTGCCGCCGACCCGGCGGAGTTCACCCATCTGCAGGAAGAGCTGGCCGACGTGCTGATGTACCTGGTGCGGCTGGCCGATGTCTGCCAGGTGGACCTGAACGCCGCCGCCCGCGACAAACTGCGCAAGAACGCGCTGAAGTACCCGCCGCCGGGCTGAGCCGGCGGCGGGGCAGCGCCGCCGTTGCCACGCCGCGGGCGCTGGCGAGCGCTCACGACACCTCCGCGCGGCAGTGCGCAGTAGCAGAAAGACGCCGCCGCCGGGGTATTTGCTGGCCTTTTTTATTGAAATGGCTCACCGGCGCGCAGTTGGCGCCGGCGAAAGCCAGCGGCACCGGCAATGCTTGAGGCATGACTTTAAATCAAATGCTAACATCTTATTTTTAAAGCGCTTCCTGACCGCCATGACGCATCCCGAATCCACCCTGACGCACGCTGGCGCCATCGACAGCCCGGCGGCCCGCCGGCTGCAGCAGATCCTGGATATCCTGCCGCAGCCGGTGATGCTGTTCCGCCCGGATGGCCAGGTGGAATACGCCAATGCCGCCGCCCGCCAGCAGTTTGGCGAGCCGCTGGCGGCGGTCAGCTGCCATCACTACACCCTCGCCAGCGACCGCCCCTGTCACGGCGAGCAGCCCTGTCCGTTCCAGCTGGCCCGCGACAGCGGCCAGCCAGTGACGCTGGAGCATTGCCGCCGCGATGCGCACGGCAACGAGCGCTTTATCGAGGTGACCGCCGCGCCGCTGTTCGGCGAAGACGGCCGGCTGGAAGCGTTGCTGGAAACCCACCACGACGTGACCGCCCGCAAGCAGGAAGAGCAGCGCCTGCAGCTGCTGCAGGGCCAGCTGACCGAGCTGGCGCACCGCGACCCGCTGACCAACCTGTCCAACCGCCGCTTCCTGGAACTGAAACTGGAAGCGCTGGCGCGCGACCGCGTGTCGCGTCACTGCGCGCTGCTGTTCGCCGACCTCGACCAGTTCAAGCCGATCAACGACGTGCACGGCCACGTGATCGGCGACCGCGTGCTGAGCCTGGTGGCGCAGCGGCTGCGCAGCGCGGTGCGCAACAACGATCTGCTGGTGCGCGTCGGTGGCGACGAGTTCGCCATCCTGCTGGAAAACAGCAACGACAGCGGCGCGCGCGCGGTGGCCAGCAAGATCATCGCCGCGCTGAGCCTGCCGCTGGACGGCCTGCCGACGCCCAACCAGCTCGGGGTGTCGATCGGCATCGCCATGTTCAGCACCGGCAGCGCCATGCCGGCGGAACTGCTACAGCACGCCGACGCCGCCATGTATTGCGCCAAGCGCCGCGGCGGCAATGACCGCGAGCTGGTCCGGCTGTAAACACCGCCCGCGCACGGCAATGCGGCCAACCTGTCACAGGTTGGCCGCAGTTTTTTGTCACGCGTCAGGCGGTTTCACATGAAACGCAGCGGGTTGAGCTGCCACTTGTCCGGGTCTTCGTGGCTGACGATCTTGTCGCCGCCGCCAAAGCCCAGCGGCTTGGCCAGGTCGACGATTTCCGGCGTCAGGTAGACACCGCTCTTGGCGCTGAAGAAGGTCTTGATCCTGGGCTGCAGCAGGCTGCCTTCGTTCTGCGCCACCACCACCCCCAGCTTGCCGGATTCCAGCCGCACCAGCGTGCCCACCGGGTAGATGCCGACGCAGCGCATGAAAGCCTGCACCAGCGTGGGGTCGAAGTGGTATTTCGACCACTCGTAGATCTTGCGCAGCGCGTCGGTGGCCGCCATGCCCTTGTGGTAGCAGCGGTCGGCGGTGATGGCGTCGTACACGTCGACGATGGCCGCCATCTTCGCCAGCGTACTGATGGTGTCGCCCTTGAGATTGTGCGGGTAGCCGCTGCCATCCACCCGCTCGTGGTGGTGCAGGGTGATGTCCAGCGGGATTTCGCCGATGCCGTCGGTGCGGCACAGGATGTCGAAGCCGTCGCGCGGGTGGCGCTTGATGATGTCGAACTCTTCATCCGTCAGCCGCCCCGGCTTGTTCAGCACTGCATCCGGCACCAGCGCCTTGCCGGTGTCGTGCAGCAGGCCGCCCATGCCGGCCAGGTGGATGGTGTCGCGATCCAGCCCCACCGAGCGGCAGAAGGCGATCATCAGCGTGCCGACGCTCACCGAATGCAGGAAGGTGTAGTCGTCCTTGTGCTTGATGCGCAGCAGCGTCAGCAGCGCGCCGCCATTGCGCAGCACCGACTCGGTGATGCTCTCGATCATCGGATCGACCAGCTCCAGCTCCACCGCCTTGCCCAGCCGCACGTCCTGCATCACCGTCTTGACCAGCGCATGCGCCTGGTTCTTGATGCGCGCCGCCCGCGCCATTTCGTCGGCAATGGACACCTGCAGCGTGATGGCAGGCTGCTGGCTGGCGACCTCGATCATTTCCTGTTCCAGCGTTACCCGCACCTCATCCGCGGTGCGCGCGTGCTTCACGTCCAGCCCCTTGCCGGTATCGATGTACACCTCGTGAATGCCGGCGGCGAGGATTTTCTCGATTTCCTGCTCGCTTTTGAGCAGGAAGCTCTTGCGGAAAAACGGGTGCGCCGACCAGTCGCAGTTCAGGTCCTCGATAAACATGCCGACCTTGAGCTCAGACACGCCTATGCACTTGATCATGGAATCACCACTCGTCGCCGCAGCACGGCGCAATGCCTTGGATATAAATCATGATACGTCGCGAAAAACGGCGAGTCCTCAATCCGGGAAAAAGTAAATACGCATGATGGCGGACAGCCAGCGCCCGCCTGCCGCGAGCACAACGTCATTGCCGGTAGCGGCGGGCGACGGCCAGCGCCGTGGTCGCTGCGGCAGCCGCCGGCGGCGAGACGGGACTATTCAATGTGTCGGCTAAGCAGTAAGGTTCTGTTGAAAATACCGCGCAAAACGGCCGCAGGCCGGCACAAAATCAGACAAACGTCACTCCGGGGAGCCAGTCATGGCACAAAGCGCAAGGTGGGGACACCTCAGCAACCGCATCATTCTGGTGGCCGGCATCGCCATCGCCATCGGCTTTGCCAGCATGATCGCGCTGATCGCGCGGCAAAGTTACAACGCCGCCGAAGCGCAGGGTTACAAGCTGGCCTCGGAACAGGCCGGCCGCTTTGCCGATTCGGTCACCGGTGACCTGGCGCGCGGCTTCGCCATTCCGCGGCTGCTGGCCGAAAGCGTGGCCGGCCTGCAGCGCGCCGGCGCGGTGGACCGCAAGGTGGTGGACACCATGCTGCTGAATATCCTGGACAGCGAAAAACAGGCGATCGGCATGTGGATGCTGTACGAACCGAACGCGCTGGACGGCAAGGACGAGCAATTCCGCCTCGACTGGCCGCGCCACGACCCGACCGGGCGCTACACCCCGTACATCACCCGCGGCGCCGACGGCAAGGCGCAGCAGGACGTGATGATGTCGTCCGACCGGGTGGAGAAATTCGCCGAGTGGAAAGACAAGCCGGCCGAGTACGTGCCGGACTACGAGAAGGCCGGCTGGGGCGATTTCTACTTCGTGCCGAAGAGCCGCAACCGCGACACCATCACCGAGCCGTTCTTCTACGAAGTGCAGGGCAAGAAGGTGCTGGAAAGCTCGCTGGCGGTGGCGATCAAGGACGCCAGCGGCAAGTTTGCCGGCCTGGCGGCCGCCGACCTGGCGCTGGACGACCTGCAAAAGCGCTACGGCAGCGTCAAGCTGTACGACACCGGCTACGTGCGCATGGTGTCCGAGGGCGGCCTGTACGTGGTGAACCCGGATGCCGCCCAGGTGGGCAAGCCGATCGCCAAAGACGACCCGCTGGCGGCCAACCTCGACAAGATCAAGAAGGGTGACAGCTTCTTCTACGAGGACGGCGGCTTCACCCATTTCTACTACCCGATCCGCGTCGGCGACACCGGCCAGTTCTGGTCCGCCGGCGTGTCCATTCCCACCGCCGCCATTACCAGCGATGCCGCCAGCCAGCGCAATATGGCGATCATCATCGGCGTGGTGGCGCTGGTGATCATCCTGCTGGTGCTCACCACCGTGGTGCGCGCGCTGACCCGGCCGCTGAACACCCTGGCCGGCACCATGGAACAGCTGGCGTCCGGCAAGGGCGACCTGACGGTGCGCATCCAGGTGGCCAATCGCGACGAGATCGGCCGCACCGCCAGCGCCTTCAACCAGTTCATCGACAGCCTGCGCGACATGTTCGTCGAGGTGCGCGAACAGAGCCTGGCGGTGAGCCGCACCGCCGGCCAGCTGGCCGAATCCGCGGTGCAGGTGGAGCAGGCGTCGGCGCAGCAGTCGGATGCCGCCAGCGCCACCGCCGCCGGCGTGGAGCAGGTCACCGTCAGCGTGCACCACATCGCCAACACCGCGCAGGATGCCGAAGCCGCCGCGCGCGCCACCGGCAGCCTCACCGAGCAGAGCGTGGCCACGGTGGAGAAGGTCACCGCCGAGATCACCCGCATGACCAGCAGCATGCAGGCGCTGGCCACCCGCATGGAGGCGCTGGGCGAGCGCTCCAGCGAAGTCACCACCATCGTCAACGTGATCAAGGACATCGCCGACCAGACCAACCTGCTGGCGCTGAACGCCTCCATCGAGGCGGCGCGCGCCGGCGAGATGGGCCGCGGCTTCGCGGTGGTGGCCGACGAGGTGCGCAACCTTGCCAGCCGCACCGCCGAGGCCACGGTGCAGATCAGCCGCATCGTCAACGCCATCGGCAGCGAAACCGGCGAGGCGGTGAGCAATGTGCAGCAGTCCAGCGCGCTGGTGGCGGTGAGCGTCGGCATTGCCGAGGAGGCCAACCAGGCGATGCAGCAGGTGCGCGACAAGAGCAGCGAACTGGTGCTGGGCATCGGCGACATCGCCGCCTCCACCCGCGAGCAGTCCAGCGCCGCCACCGAGATCGCGCAGAACGTGGAGCGCATCAGCAGCATGGCGCAGAGCAACAGCCACATCGCCAGCGAAGTGCGCGGCGAAGTGGAGCAGCTGCGCGAGCTGGCGGCCAACCTGGAAAGCCTGGTCGGCAACTTCCGGCTGTAAGCGCGCCGCGCCGCCGGCCCGCCACGCCACCGCCCGGTGGCGTTTTTTTTTTGCGGCCAACGTTGGCCGCAGCCACCGCCGCGGCCTACCGCGCGGCGGGCGAATTTCGTATAATCCCGCGATTTTGTTCGCGAGACCGCCCATGACCGCCACCCCTTGCCAGCCAGCCCCGTGCGCCGCCGCACGCGCCGCCGGCGTTGCCAAGCGCGGCCGAGGCGTGGCCTGGTCTTGCCGTTCTTGTGAAAAAAGCGCCTGAGCCGTTCAGGCGCTTTTTTTTAAGTTTCATCATTGCCGGAGCGATATCCCATGGCCAATCCGCTTTACCGCAAGCACATCATTTCCATTCCGGACTTCAGCCGCGAAGAACTGGAACTGGTGGTGGAAACCGCCGCGCGCCTGAAAGCCAGCCCGCGCGCCGACCTGCTCAAGGACCGCCTGATCGCCACCTGCTTCTTCGAGCCGTCCACCCGCACCCGGCTGTCGTTCGAAACCGCAGTGCAGCGCCTGGGCGGCAACGTGATCGGCTTTTCCGACGCCGCCAGCACCTCCACCAAGAAGGGTGAAACGCTGGCCGACACCGTGCGCATCATCAGCAGCTACACCGACGCCATCGTGATGCGCCACCCGAAGGAAGGCGCCGCGCGCGTGGCCAGCGAGTTCTCCGCCGTGCCGATCATCAACGGCGGCGACGGCGCCAACCAGCACCCGTCGCAGACCCTGCTCGACCTGTTCACCCTGCGCGAGACCCAGGGCCGGCTGGACAACCTCACCGTGGCCTTCATCGGCGACCTGAAATACGGCCGCACCGTGCACTCGCTGGCGCAGGCGCTGTCGCTGTTCGGCGCCAAGTTCTACTTCGTCGGCCCGGAGGCGCTGGCGATGCCGGACTACCTGTGCGAGGAGCTGGACGAACGCGGCATCAGCTACACCATCGCCGCCACCATCGAAGAGGTGATCCCGCACATCGACATCCTGTACATGACCCGGGTGCAGCGCGAGCGCTTCGACGAGGCCGAGTACAAGAAGATCCAGGGCCAGTTCGTGCTGCGCGCCGACATGCTGCGCCATGCGCGCCCGAACATGAAGATCCTGCACCCGCTGCCGCGGGTGGACGAGATCACCCCCGATGTCGACAGCACCCCGCACGCCTACTATTTCGAACAGGCGAAAAACGGCGTGTTCGCGCGCCAGGCGCTGCTGTCGCTGGTACTGAACGAAACGGTGTGAAAGGAAAAGCCATGAGCGAAAAAGTCTACGCCCGCAACGTCGAGGCCCTGAAGAACGGCACCGTGATCGACCACGTGCCGGCCGGCATGGGCCTGCGCATCCTGCACCTGTTCAAGCTCACCGAATACGGCGAACGCGTCACCGTCGGCCTGAACCTGTCCAGCGGCCACATGGGCAGCAAAGACCTGATCAAGGTGGAAAACCTGGTACTGAGCGAGGAGCAGGCCAACGAGCTGGCGCTGCTGGCGCCCAAGTGCACCGTCAGCGTGATCGAGGATTTCGAAGTGGTGCGCAAGCAGAAGCTGGCGATCCCGGACGAAGTCACCGGCATCTTTGCCTGCCCCAACTCCAACTGCGTGTCGCACGTGGAGCCGGTAAAAAGCCACTTCCGCGTGCGCGTCACCGAGCACGACACCAAGATGAAGTGCAAGTACTGCGAGAAGGTGTTCAGCAAGAGCATCGTGGTGGACGCGCGCTAAGCGGCCAAGCTTGTCCTGCCTGCCACGCCACCGCTTGCGGTGGCGTTTTGCATGGCGGCCTCACCGCCATTGACTCCCCGCCAGCGTGGACTAAGGTAAGACTAGCCGGCCCGGCCCTCCGCCGGGCCGTCCTTGCTGCCGCATCCCGACGCGCCGATGGCCGCTGCCTGCGGCGTGCCTTCTGCTCGGGAGTCTGCCATGTCCAGCCTGTATGAACGCCTCGGCGCCGCCGACGGCATCCGCCGCATCGTCGACGATGTGGTCGCCAACCACCTGGTGAACCCGGTGGTGAATGTGCGCTTCCGCCACGTCAAGGATCTGCCGCACCTGAAAGAGATGGCGTTCCAGTTCTTCTGCATGGGCAGCGGCGGGCCGCAGAGCTACCAGGGCAAGGACATGCGCAGCGCGCACCAGGGCATGAATATCAGCGAGCAGGAATACCTGGCGGTGATGGACGACATCGTGGCGGCGCTGCACAAACACGGCGTGGACGACGACAGCCGCAACGAGGTGGTGGCGATTCTGTACGCGCTGAAGGGCGAGGTGATCCGCGTGTAGTCGGCCGCGGCCAACCTTGCCGCCATCAGCGGCCGGGGGCGCCGGCCGCCACCGCCTGGCGCGGCAGGCGGATGACGATGCGCAGGCCGCCGCCGCTGCCGCCCTCCAGCCGGATCTGCCCGCCGTGGCCGCGCACGATCTCGCGCACGATGGCGAGGCCGAGGCCGCAGCCATCGCCGCCGGCCTGCTGACCGCGGTAGAAGCGCTCGAACACCAGCGCGCGCTCTTCCAGCGGAATGCCCGGGCCGCTGTCGGCCACGCACAGCTCCACCTCGTCGCCGCGGCCGTAGGCCGACACGGTGATCTCGCCGCCCGGCGGGGTGTAGCGCACCGCGTTGTCCACCAGGTTGGACAGCATCTCGCGCAGCAGCAAAGGTTGGCCGCACAGCCGGGCGTGCTCGTCGCCCTCGTAGCCCAGGTCCAGCGCCTTGCCCAGCGCCACGGTGACGAAATCCAGCGTCACCGTGCGCGCCAGCTCGGCCAGGTCCAGCTCGCGGGTGTCCTGGCGGTTCGGCCCCGGCTCGGCGCGCGACAGCGCCAGCAGCTGGTTGGCGAGGCGGATCACCTGGTCGGTGGCACGCACCAGCGCCGCCAGCCCGGCGCGCTGCTCGGCAGGATCGGCCATGCGCAGCGTCACTTCGGCCTGGGTTTTCAGCAAGGTCAGCGGCGTACGCAGCTGGTGCGCGGCATCGGCGACGAAGCGCTGCTGCACCGCCAGCTGCTGTTCCAGCTCCGACAGCGCGGTGTTGAGCGCGGTCACCAGCGGCTGCAGCTCGCGCTGCACGCTGCCGACATCCAGCTGCAGCGACGGGTCGCCGGCGCGTTCGCGCAGGATGCTGCGCACCCGCTGCAGCGGCCGCAGCGCGCGGTTGATGCCCACCGCCACCAGCAGCGCCGCCACCGCGCCGATCAGCCACTGCTGCGCCAGCAGCTCGCGGAACAGCCGCCGCGCCAGCGCCTGGCGCGACAGGGTGGTTTCGCCCACCTGCACCAGCAGCAGGCGCTGGCCGCCGCCGTAGTACAGCGGCAGCGCCAGCACCACGCTGCGGATCGCCTCGTCGCGGAAGGCGGCATCGTAGAAGCGCACCTCGCCCGCCGCCGGCAGCTGCGCCGGCAGCGGCAGCTCGGCGTCGCCGGTGATGGTGGAGCCGCCGGCAAAGCCGATGCGGTAGAACACCCGGTCCTGGAAGTGCGGGTCGAACATTTCCAGCGCCGCCACCGGCAGGTCCACCACCAGTTCGCCGTTCTGCAGCGTGATGCGCTCGGCGATGCTGCGCGCCGAGGCCTGCAAGGTGCGGTCGAAGGCGGCGTTGGCCGCCTCGCGCGCGTTGTCCTGCGCCAGCCAGGCGGTGGCGGCGGCCAGCGGCAGCAGCGGGATCACCACCCACTGCACCAGCTCGCGGCGCAGCGAGCGCCTCATGTGGCCACGTCCAGCATATAGCCCAGCCCGCGCAGGGTGAGGATCACCACGCCGCTGTCGGCCAGTTTCTTGCGCAGCCGGTGCACGTAGATTTCCATCGCGTCCGGGCTCAGATCTTGGTCCAGCCGCACCACCTGCTCGGCCAGCGCCTCCTTGCTCACCGGCTTGCCCTGGCGATAGAGCAGCACTTCCAGCACCGCCATTTCGCGCGGTGTCAGCGCCAAAGGTTGGCCGCGCACGCTGTAGCGCTTGCTGGCCGGCTCGAAGCTCAGCTCGCCGCACTGCAGCGCGCCGTCTTCCTTGCCTTGCGAGCGGCGCAGCAACGCGCGCACCCGCGCCTCCAGCTCGGCCAGTTCGAACGGCTTGCCCAGGTAGTCGTCGGCGCCCAGATCGAGGCCGTGCACGCGCGCGTCCACCCCGGTCTGCGCGGTCAGCACCAGCACCGGCACCTTGTTGCCGCGCCGGCGCAGGCGCTTGAGCACCTCGAAGCCGTCCATGCGCGGCAGGCCGATGTCGAGGATCACCAGCGCGTACGGCTCGTAGCTCAGCAGTTGGTCGGCCTGCACGCCGTCGGCGGCGACATCCACCGCGTGGCCGGATGCCGACAGCGCTTTTTGCAGCCACAGCGCGATGTCGGGGTTGTCTTCGACCAGCAACAGTCTCATGGTCTCGGTCTCTTGTTGTTGTGTGTGGTGGCGCCCGTGGCGCTGCGGCCCTGCTGTCGGGGCCGCTGGCGGGGAGGGCGCTTTTTTTATCGTATCACCCGCGCCGCGGCCTGCCGCCCGGCGCACCACAGCTGTGCGGCTTTCTTGCACCTGTGCAGTGCAACATTACGGCAATGAAAGGGAAATGAAAGCTTGCCTTGCCAGACTAGCCCCAAGCAGAAGGAAAAAAGCATGAACAGTTTACGCGCGCTGCTGTTGCTGTTGGCCGCCAGCCCGGCGCTGGCCGGTGACGCACCGCGCAGTGCGCTGGAAGAAACCGCCCGCCGCGAAGGCGCGCTGGTGGTGGATTCCACCACCGACCGGGAACAGGTGGCGCCGCTGCTGCGAGCCTTCCAGCAGCGCTACCCCTACCTGCAGATGGAGTACCGCGATCTGTCCGGCGCCGAGATCTACCGCCGCGCACTGTCCGGCACGCAGCACGGCGACGTGCTGTGGAGTTCGGCGATGGACCTGCAGATCAAGCTGGTGAACGAGGGCCTGGCGCTGCGCTACAGCTCGCCGCAGAAGGCGGCGCTGCCCGGCTGGGCGTCGTGGCGCGACGAAGTGTACGGCACCACCTTCGAGCCGATCGTGCTGGCCTACAACCGCCAGCGCATCGCCGAGCGCGACATGCCGGACAGCCATACCGCGCTGCGGCGGGTACTGCGCGCCGGCAACTGGCGGGTGGCCAGCTACGACGTGGAAAGCTCCGGCGCCGGCTACTTCTTTTTCAGCCAGGACTCGCGGCACAACCCGGAGTTCTGGGATCTGGCGGCGGTGCTGGGCCGCAGCATGCGCTACCAGGACGGCAACAGCCTGACCCTGCTCAAGCGCCTGCAGCGCGGCGAGGCCGACATCGCCTACAACGTGCTGGGGCCGTACGCGTGGAGCTTTGCCCGCCAGCACCCGCAGGTGGGCTGGCTGCTGCCGCAGGATTACACGCTGGTGGTCAGCCGCCTGCAGCTGATCCACAAGGCGGCGCAGCACCCGGCAGCGGCCAAGCTGTGGATGGATTTCGTGTTGTCGCGCGACGGGCAGCAGGTGCTGGCGCAAGGCAGCGGCCTGCCGCCGATACGCGACGATCTGCCGCGGCGGCTGGGCAATATCGACCTGACGCGCGAGGCCGCCAAGCTGCGGCCGATCCAGGTCGGCAGCGGCCTGCTGGTGTACCTGGACAGCGCCAAGCGCAGTCTGTTTTTGAAGCGCTGGCGCGAGCAGCTGCCGGCGGCGCTGCAGCCGTAACAGAGATTCGCAGACCGGTAAGCGATACCGGCTGCAATACCGCCCCGAGAGAGGGCAAACACAACCGCAACACTCGCAGTACCACAGGAGAGACACATGAAACTGAAAGCACTGATTGCATCCTGCCTGATCGCCATGGCGCCGTTTGCCGCCCACGCCCAGGTGGACCAGTTCAAGATCATGGCCCCGGCCAACCCGGGCGGCGGCTTTGACACCGTGGCCCGTACCATGGGCGAGGCGCTGCAGGCCAGCGGCTACGCCAAGAGCGTGGTGGTAGAGAACAAGGCCGGTGCTGGTGGTGCCATCGGCATGGCGCAGTTCGTCAACAACGAGAAGGGCAACCCCAACGCGCTGCTGGTAGCCGGTGCCGTGACCGTGGGCGCGCTGGAAACCAACAAGTCGCCGGTGAACTTCGGCATGGTGACGCCGATTGCGCGCCTGATGGGCGAGTTCAACGTCATCGTGGTGCCGACCGCCTCGCCGCTGAAATCGATCAAGGACCTGATGGCCGCCTACAAGGCCAACCCGGGTAGTGTCAGCATCGGCGGCGGCTCCGCCGGCGGCATCGACCACATCATGGCCAGCCTGATGTCGGAAAAAGCCGGCGTCGATCCGGACAAGCTGAACTACATCCCGTTCGCCGGCGGTGGCGAGGGCAAGGCTGCCATCCTCGGCAACCAGATCTCCGCCTACATCAGCGGCTACGGTGAACTGGCCGACCTGATCAAGGCCGGCAAGGTGCGCGCGCTGGGCATCTCCGCCGCCACCCGCAACCCGGACATCCCGGTGCCGACGCTGCGTGAGCAGGGCACCGACGTGGTGGTGTACAACTGGCGCGGTGTGTTCGGCGCCCCGGGCATCAACGCCGCGCAGAAGGCCGCGCTGATCAAGGCAGTGGAAGGCGCAGTGAAGTCGCCGGCCTGGAAAACCAAGGCCGAGAAGATGGAATGGCTGGACATGCTGCAGACCGGCGACAGCTTCAAGGCTTTCCTGGACGAAGACGTGAAGCGCACCGCTGCCACCGTGAAGAAACTGAAGCTGGGTAACTAAGCCATGATCAAGCGCGTATCCGGCGAGCAGTGGCTCGCCATCGGGGTGATCATGCTGGGCATCTTCATGGCCTGGCAGATCGGTGATATCCCGAATGATTCCGGCTATGCCGGTATCGGTCCGCGCTTCTTCCCCACCCTGATTGTTACCGGTCTTATCGTTGCCGGTGGCGCGTTGCTGATGCAGCGTCGCCACCGTAACGGGCCGGACACGGTGATCAGTAACGGGGAGGACGATGCGGAGCAACTGGAAGCGGAAGAAGCCGAACAACGCGGCGAGGCCGACTGGCGCATGTTCGCCATTGCCAGCGGCACGCTGATCGCGCATATGGCGCTGATCGGCATGATCGGCTTCACCCTGGCCGGCACCCTGCTGTGCTTCGGCATCTGCCGCGCGCTGGAAACCCGCCGCCCGGCGCTGGATCTGGTGCTGTCGTTTGCGCTGGCCCTCGGCCTGTTTCACCTGTTCAAGTGGCTGGGGCTGAACCTGCCCGCCCTGCTGCCGGGAGGAGTACTGTAAATGGAATCCTTGAATGCCCTGTTCAGTCTGGGCTTTGCCACCGCGCTGACGCCGGCCAACCTGCTGTGGGCGCTGATCGGCTGTACCCTCGGCACCGCCATCGGCGTGTTGCCGGGCATCGGCCCGGCGGTGACCGTGGCGCTGCTGCTGCCGGTGACGCAAAGCGTAGACCCAACCGGTGCGCTGATCATGCTGGCCGGGGTGTACTACGGCGCCATGTTCGGCGGCTCCACCACCTCCATCCTGCTGAACACCCCGGGTGAAGCCGGCTCCATCGTCTCGGCGCTGGAAGGCAACAAGATGGCCAAGGCCGGCCGCGCCGGCCCGGCGCTGTCCACCGCCGCCATTGGCTCGTTCTTCGCCGGCACCGTGTCCACCATCCTGCTGTCGCTGCTGGCGCCGGTGATCGCCGGCTTCGCGCTGCAGCTGGGGCCGGTGGAAACCTTCTCGCTGATGATGCTGACCTTCGCCGCGGTGTCCGCGGTGCTGGGCAACTCGCCGCTGAAGGGCGCCATCGCGCTGCTGCTGGGGCTGGGCATCGGCCTGATCGGCATCGAGCCGCAATCCGGCCAGAGCCGCTTCACCTTCGGCCTGCTGCCGCTGATCGACGGCATCGACATCGTGGTGATCGCCATGGGCCTGTTCGCCATCGGCGAGACGCTGTACACCGCCACCTACGAGAACAAGATGAAAGCCGGGCTGGAAACCATGAGCGGCAGCTTCTGGATGAACAAGTCCGACTGGCGCCGTTCGTGGAAACCGTGGCTGCGCGGCACGCTGATCGGCTTCCCGTTCGGCACCCTGCCGGCCGGCGGCACCGAAATGCCGACCTTCCTGTCCTACTCGGCCGAGCGCAAGCTGGCCAGCCCGGAGGCGCAGAAGGAATTCGGCAAGGGCGCCATCGAAGGCGTGGCCGGCCCGGAAGCGGCCAACAACGCCGCCGTCACCGGCACGCTGGTACCGCTGCTGACGCTGGGCATCCCGACCTCGGCCACCGCGGCGATCATGCTGTCGGCGTTCCAGCAGTACAACATCGTGCCCGGCCCGCTGCTGTTCGATACCAACCCGGAGCTGGTGTGGGGCCTGATCGCCTCGCTGTACATCGGCAACGTGATGCTGCTGGTGCTGAACCTGCCGCTGGTGGGGCTGTGGGTGCAGTTCCTGAAGGTGCCGCGCCCGCTGCTGTACGGTGGCATCGTGCTGCTGGCCACCATGGGTGCCTACGCGCTGCGCCAGAGCTGGTTCGACCTGATGCTGCTGTACATCGTCGGCGTGGTCGGCTTCCTGATGCGTCGCTACGACTTCCCGGTGGTGCCGCTGGTGGTGGGGCTGATCGTCGGCCCGATGGCGGAAAAACACTTCCGCCGCGCCATGTCCATCCACCAGGGCGACCTGACGGTGTTCCTGACCCATCCGATCTCGCTGGCCATCCTGCTGGTGACGGTTGCCATCCTGGTGGTGCCGCCGCTGCTGAAGCGTCGCCAGCGCCTGGTGGAAGCCAGCTAGCACGCTGCGGCCAAGCTTCGACACCGGTGCGGCGCAGTAGCGCCGCACCAGAACCGAGTACTCCCGGTACAAGCGATGTTGTACTTCTCACCCGCCAGCACACTGCCCGCAGTGTCGCTGGCGTCTTTTTTTGCCCGCCCGGCCGCGCTACAGCAACGGCAGCAGGATCAGCGCCACCAGCACGCTCCACAACAGCGCGCCGACGCTGAACACGGTGTAAGCCAGCGCCTCGGTACGCACCGAGTCGTCGTGCTCGAACAGCGCGTCCAGGCCGTGGTACAGCAGCAGGCCGGAAGCCAGCAGTCCCAGCACGCCGATGGCGGCATTGAACAGCGGCCACGGCAGCAGCAGGGTCAGCGACGACAGCCAGATCGGCAGCGCCGCCAGGCCGGCCAGGCGGTAGCAGTCGGCATACGGCGGACGCGCGGCGGTATGCACCGCCTGGCGGATAAAGCCGGCCATCAGGTGCACGCTGCCCCAGCAGGCCAGCCAGAACAGCGCCACCATCACGTCCCAGTTCAGCAGCGACAGGTTGGCCGCATAGCGGGCGCCGTTGACGTGGCCGGCATACAGCAGCATGGCGGCGGCGAGGGTGGAGGCGGGCAGCACCACCCGCACAAAGCTGTGCACGATATCCGGGTGGCGGTTGGCCAGTTCGTCCCAGCCGTGGTGGGACGACAGCAACATGCGGAGCGGGGTAAGCGGGGTCATGGCAGTACTCCCTGGGCGGAGGCCCGGCAAGCGGCAGGTGGTACTGTAAATATATCGCGTTACGATACAAATACAAGCCGGCTGCGCCAAGCCGGTGCGGCCTGCCTCGCCACGACGCATGCCTGCACCAGCGGCAGGCCGCCACCGCACGTGCCGGCGGCCTTGCCGCAGGCACGGCTTTTGCAACACCAGCAGCAGATACCGCGCAGGAGCTCGCCATGTTCGCCCACTTTGCCAAACCCAAGCCCGCCAGCACCAGCGAAGCGGTGATGTTCAACTACCAGCGCCCGACACGCGCGCGGCTGGTGGCGCAGGACAAGCACGGCGGCCTGTGGCTGGTGGAGGCGTTCGATCCGCTGCACAAGGTGTGGGTGTGGCAGGACGAAAGCCACAATATGGAGAAGGCGGTGGACGATGCCCGCCGCCTGAGCCTGTTTCCCGGCTGAGCGCCGCGCCGGGCGGCGTCAGCGCAGATGCGACGCGGCTCCGAACCATCCCTACACACTACCGGCCGGCCACCCCGGCCCGGCATCTTCGCCCGCGGCGAGCGGCAGCGCCGTCCGCTCAACCACCGTGCTGCGGCCAACGTTGGCCGCAGCTTTCAGATCGCCGGATCGTTGTCCGGCGTGGCCTGCAACAGCATTTCCAGCGAGGCGAAACCGCCGAGCTGGCGCAGCGCCAGCAGCTCGTCGCGGTGCGCGCGCGCCATTTCTTCCACCAGCTGCTCGCCGCGCGGCAGCAGGCTGACTTCCACGCAGCGCTTGTCGTCGCGCCCCGGCGTGCGCTGCACCAGGCCCAGCGTCTCGCAGCGGCTGACCAGCCCCACCACGCTGTGGTGCTGGGTCTGCAGCCGTTCCGCCAGTTCCGCCACCGTCGCCCAGTCGCGGCCGGGGTAGCCGCGCAGCTGCAGCAGCACCTGGTACTGCTGCGGGGTCAGGCCGTGCTCCTGCGCCATTTCCTCGCTGAAACGCAGAAAGCGCCGCAGCCGGTAGCGGAAGTCGGCGAGTCGCTGGAAATCGTCCTTGCTGAGCGGGGCAGGCTGGGTCATGGCGCAGTGGCGGCGGGCAAAGAGCGCCACCGTATCACACTTCGCCATGCCGCTCGACCTAGTCAAACTGCTCGGCGTAGCACACCGGCGAGGCGCGCAAGCTGCCAGCGGCCTGCCATTGCTGCGCCGCCAGCCGCGCGGCCAGGAACTCGGCCAGCGCCTGCGCCGGGTTGGGGTCGTCGGCCGAGGTATCGTGCAGCAACACCAGCTCGCCGTATTGCTGCGCCGCCTGCAGCAGCGGCTGCCAGCGCGCCGGGTTGGCGGCCAGATCGGCCCAGTAGCTGTCGCAGAAATACGGCCAGCGGCCAACGTCGCGCTGCAGCCAGGTCATCAGCCCCTCGGCCGGCGCCAGCCGCGGCAGCCAGTGCGCGCGGGTGATGCTGCGCCGCGGCAGCCCCACCGGCCAGCTGGCGGTGACCAGAAAAACATTGTCGGCGCGCTGGCGGTAGTCGGCAGCGGCCAGCAGGCGAATGCGTGGCGTCATGATGTGCTCCTTCTTGGTCTGGCAGCCGGCCACGGCCGCTACTCAAATATATCGTAAAACGATATATCGGCCAAAACCTTGATCCAGCACACCTTTGCCGCACTTGCCGCGCGGTGCCCGGCGTGCGGTGGCGGCCAGCCGCCGCGGGCATAAAAAAAGCGGGCCAGCTGGCCCGCTCAACACCCTCTAACAATGCCCGTTACGCTGCCGCGCCCTTGCGGGTGGTCGGCGGCGCATCGAACCCCTTGCGCAGCTCCGCCAGTTTCTGCCGTGCCTGTTTCAGGCCGGCATCCTTGACGTGGCCGAAGCCGCGAACGCCTTCGTACTGCTTGATCATCTCGGTGGCGGTGGCCAGGTTGGCCGCAGTCAGCTTGCCGCTCAGCTCGGCCACCAGCTGCTCGAACTCGCCGATCAGCGCGCGCTCCAGCTTGCGGTCGGCCTGCCAGCCGAACGGGTCCAGCGCGGTGCCGCGCAGGCCCTTGCAGCGGGCGATGATACCCATCGCCTTCAGTGCCCACGGGCCGAGGTTGATCTTCTTCGGCTGGTGGCCGGTCATCCAGCTGGCGCCGAAATGGAAGGTCAGCTTCAGCTCGCCGTCGAACTGCGCCGCCAGCTCGCGCTGGAACTCGCCGTCGCTGTACAGCCGCGCCACTTCGTACTCGTCCTTGTAGGCCAGCAGGTGGTAGTAGTTCTTCGCCACCGCCAGCGCCAGCGCGCTGCTGCCGGGCTTGGCCTGTTCCTCGGCCGCCTGCACGGTTGCCACCAGCGCCTTGTAACGCGCCGCCAGCTTGTCGTTCTGGTAGGCCAGCAGTTCCTTGCTGCGGTGATGCAGCACGCCGTCCACGGTTTCACGTGGAACGAATTGCACCACCGCCGACGGTGCCACCAGCGTCTCCACCTTGAGCAGGTCGTGCGCAGCATGACGGCCCCAGGTAAAGGCGTCCTGGTTGAACTTCACAGCGGCGCCGTTCAGCTCAATGGCGTGCATGATGGCTTCCAGCGATACCGGCACCAGGCCCTGCTGCCAGGCATAGCCGAGCATGAACATGTTGGCAGCGATAGCGTCACCGGACAGCGCGGTGGCGATGCGGGTGGCGTTGACCTCGGCATAGTTGGCCGCACCCACCGATTCGATGATGGCGTCCTTCATCGCCCGCGCCGGGAAGCGCGCATCCGGGTTCTTCAGGAAGGCGCTGGTCGGCGATTCGTAGCTGTTCACCACCACGTGGCTGAAGCCTTCGCGCATCTTGGCGACCGCTTCTTCCGCCGCGGTCACCACCAGATCGCAACCCAGCACCAGGTTGGCATCGCCGGCGGCGATACGCACCGCGTGCAGTTTTTCCTGGCTGTCGGCGATGCGCACGTGCGACCACACCGAGCCGCCTTTCTGCGCCAGGCCGGCCATGTCCAGTACCGTCACGCCCTTGTTGTCGAGGTGGGCGGCCATGCCCAGCACCTGGCCGATGGTGACCACGCCGGTACCACCGATGCCGGTGACCATGATGCCGTACGGCTCGTGCGAAGCCGGCAGCTGCGGCATCGGCAGCGTGCCCATGCCGTCCAGGCTACTCTTGCCGCTGCCGGATTTCTTCAGCTTGGCGCCGGACACCGACACGAAGCTGGGGCAGAAGCCTTCCACGCAGCTGAAGTCCTTGTTGCAGCTGCTCTGGTCGATCTTGCGCTTGCGGCCGAGCGCGGTTTCCACCGGCAGCACCGACAGGCAGCCGGATTTCTTGCTGCAGTCGCCGCAGCCTTCGCACACCCGCTCGTTGATGAACACGCGGCGATCCGGGTCCGGGAATTCACCGCGCTTGCGGCGGCGGCGCTTCTCGGCGGCACAGGTCTGGTCGTGGATCAGAATGGTGACGCCCTCGATGTCGCGCAACTCGCGCTGGATGCGGTCCAGCTCGCGGCGGTGGAACACTTCCACCCCCGGTGCCAGCCCTTCCTGCAGGCCGTGCGCGGTGCGGTACTTGTCCGGGTCGTCGCTGGTGATCACGATGCGGCTCACGCCCTCGGCCGCCACCTGGCGGGTGATCATCGGCACGTCCAGGTAGCCGTCGACATGCTGGCCGCCGGTCATCGCCACCGCGTCGTTGTACAGGATCTTGTAAGTAATATTTACTTTTCCGGCCACCGCGGCGCGGATCGCCAGCAGGCCGGAGTGGAAGTAGGTGCCGTCACCGAGGTTGGTGAAGATGTGCTTGGTGGTGGTGAACGGCGCCTGGCCCAGCCAGGTGATGCCTTCGCCGCCCATCTGGGTGAAGGTCTTGGTGCTGTCGCCCTCGATCCAGTGCGCCATGTAGTGGCAGCCGATGCCGGCCACCGCGCGGCTGCCTTCCGGCACCTTGGTGCTGGTGTTGTGCGGACAGCCGGAGCAGTAATGCGGGATGCGGTTGATCGCTTCGCGCGGCTGCACCAGCTGCGCTTCTTTCTCTTCGTAGAACTTCAGCCGGTCGTGGATCACCGGGCTGTCGTAGATATTGGCCAGCCGCTTGGCGATGGCGCGGGCGATCATCGCCGGGGTCAGCTCGCCGGCGGCTGGCAGCAGCCAGTCGCCGTGCGGCAGCGCCCATTCGCCTTTTTCGGCGAACTTGCCCACCACGCGCGGGCGCACGTCGTCGCGCCAGTTGTACAGCTGCTCCTTCAGCTGGTACTCGATGATCTGGCGTTTTTCTTCCACCACCAGGATCTCGTCCAGCCCTTCGGCAAAGTGGCGCACACCTTCCGGCTCCAGCGGCCACACCATGCCCACCTTGAAGATGCGCAGGCCGATGTCGGCGGCCAAAGCTTCGTCGATGCCCAGGTCGTCCAGCGCCTGCATCACGTCCAGGTACGATTTGCCACAGGTGATGATGCCCAGGCGCGGCTTGGGCGAATCCAGCGTGATGTGGTTGAGCTTGTTGACGCGCGCATAGGCCAGCGCCGCGTACAGGCGGTGGTGCAGCACGCGCTTTTCCTGCGCCAGCGGGGTGTCCGGCCAGCGGATTGACAAGCCGTCTTCCGGCAGCGGGAAGTCGTCCGGAATCACCGGCTGCACCCGTTGCGGGCTGATATCCACCACCGCCGAGCTTTCGATGGTGTCGGTAATCGCCTTGATCGACACCCAGCAACCGGAATAACGGCTCATCGCCCAGCCGTGCAGGCCGAGATCGATCACCTCCTGCACCCCGGACGGCGACAGCACCGGAATCATGCTGGCGGCCAGGATGTGGTCGGACTGGTGCGGGAAAGTGGAGGATTTGGCGGCGTGGTCGTCGCCGCAGATCAGCAGCACGCCGCCGTGCTTGCTGGTGCCGGCCACGTTGCCGTGCTTGATCACGTCGCCGGAGCGGTCCACGCCCGGGCCCTTGCCGTACCACATGGCGTACACGCCGTCGTACTTGGCGCCGTCGAACATGTTCACCTGCTGCGTGCCCCACACCGCGGTGGCGGCCAGGTCCTCGTTCAGGCCCGGGTGGAACACCACGTTGTGCGCCGTCAGGTGCTTTTCCGCCTTCTGCATGTTCTGGTCGACGTTGCCCAGCGGCGAGCCGCGGTAGCCGGTAACGTAGCCGGCGGTGTTCAGGCCGGCGGCGCGGTCGCGCTCCTGCTGCATCATCGGCAGGCGCACCAGCGCCTGGATGCCGTTGAGCAACACCTCGCCGGTGGCGGCGGTGTATTTGTCTTCCAGTTCGACGTGGCGAATCGACATGGTTTCTCCTCCATGTTTGTGCTTGTGGCAACGGGTCGGGTGGGCCTTGTGAGCGGTCCCGATCTGGCTAGCTCTCTGTCTTTATAGGTGGCGTGACGTCTGCGCGTCGGCTGCTGCGGACATTAATTGACGTAAACGTAAACGTCAAAGTGTTTGTCGTTTTTTGCCGGCACCGGGGCGGCCAACTGCGGCTTATGTGCCATTGCAGCAAAGGCGAGCTGAACAGTCCGTTTCCGATACAGCGATTGAGACTGGCGCGGCGGATGGTTACAGTGCAGGCTCTATCCCTGCCGCCGGGCCACAAGCCCATGCGGCCAACGTTGGTCATCATCATGTCGAACCCGCAACACGAAACCAGCCGCGGCGTGCTGTACGCCATCGGTGCCTTCTTCATCTGGGGCCTGTTCCCGCTGTACTGGAAACCGCTGCACCAGGTGCCGGCGCTGCAGATCCTGTGCCACCGCATCGTGTGGTCGGCGCTGTTCGTCGCCATCGTGCTGCTGTGGCAGCGCAACTGGGCGTGGCTGGGCGCCGCGGTGCGCGAGCCGCGCCGGGTCGGCATCTTCGCGCTGTCGTCGCTGCTGCTGTCCGGCAACTGGCTGATCTATATCTGGGCGGTGAATGCCGGCCACGTGGTGGAGGCCAGCCTCGGCTACTTCATCAACCCGCTGGTCAACGTGCTGCTGGGGCGGCTGTTCCTGGCCGAACGGCTGACCCGCACCCAGGCCGCCGCGGTAGCGCTGGCCACGCTGGGGGTGGGCTGGATCACCCTCAGCGCCGGCGCCTTGCCGTGGATCGCGCTGGGCCTGGCCGCCACCTTCGGCCTGTACGGCCTGCTGCGCAAGAAAGCGCCGCTGCCATCGCTGGAAGGGCTGGCGCTGGAAACCTTCCTGCTCACTCCGGTGGCCGCCGCCGCGCTGCTGTGGTTCCAGTGGCAGGGCAGCGCCGCCTTCGGCCAGCAGGGCGTGGCCATCGATGCGCTGCTGGCCGGCGCCGGCGTGGTCACCGCCATTCCGCTGCTGCTGTTCGCCAGCGGCGCGCGGCGGCTGAAGCTGGCCACCGTCGGCCTGATCCAGTACCTGGGGCCGTCGATCCAGCTCGGGCTGGGGGTGTGGCTGTTCGGCGAACCGTTCGGCCAGGCGCGCGCGCTGGGCTTCGGCCTGATCTGGCTGGCGCTGGCGCTGTATTCCGGCCACGGCCTGCTGAGCTACTGGAAGGAGCGCCGGCTACAGCAGGCGTAAGCGCGACCTTGCTCCGGGTGTGACAACACTGCGGCAGCAAGCGTTCACCAGCACACACGATGCGGCCAACCTGGCAACGGGTTGGCCGCATTGCCATTGATACAGCGCCATCACACAGTGTTCTGCCGCTGTAACTTGCCGCCACCGCGGGCCGGCAGTAGCGTTACAGACTGCAAGGAGAGGCAGACATGAGCATCGAATTCGATAGCGACAAGCAGCGGCTGGACCGCGACATGGTGTACCGCTACCTGAGCGGCGAATCCTACTGGGCGCGCGGCCTGCCGCGCGACATCTTCGAACGCTCGCTGGACGGCGCGCTGTGCATCGGCGGCTACGACCAGCACGGCCGCCAGGTGGCGTTCGCGCGGGTGATCAGCGACTACGCCACCTTCGCCTACCTCGGCGATGTGTTCGTGCTGGACAGCGTGCGCGGCCAGGGCGTGGGCAAGGCGCTGATGGCCCATATCGACGCCCACCCGCAGCTGCAGAACCTGCGCCGCTTCATGCTGGCCACTGCCGACGCCCACGGCCTGTACGCGCAGTACGGCTTTGCCGCGCTGAGCGCGCCGGAACGCATCATGGAACGGGTGGAACCGGACATCTACCAGCGGCTGGCGCGCGAACGGGGCCAGCCATGACGCACAAGGTCTTCTGGGACGACCCCTACCTGTGCACGCTGCTCACCCGCGTCGCCAGCGTCGACGGGCCGCGCATCACCCTGCAGGCCAGCATCTTCTACGCCGCGAGCGGCGGCCAGGAAAGCGACAGCGGCAGCATCGCCGGCCAGCCGGTGCTGCTGGCGGAAAAGCAGGGGCAGGACATCGTCTACACCCTGGCCACCGACCACGGCCTGCACGCCGGCGACGCGGTCAGCGTGCACATCGACTGGCCGCGCCGCTACCGGCTGATGCGGCTGCACTTCGCCGCCGAGCTGACGCTGGAAACCATCTACCGCGACTTCGACGGCGTGGAAAAAATCGGCGCCCATATCGGCGAACACAAGGCGCGCATCGACTTTGCGCTGCCGCAGCCCATCACCCCGCAGCTGGCCGCCATCGCCACCAGGGTGCAGGCGCTGATCGACGCCGACAGCGCCATCGTCAGCGCCTTTGCCGATGCGGCGACCGAGCGCCGCTACTGGGAAGTGCCCGGCTACTGCCGCGTGCCGTGCGGCGGCACCCACCTCAGGCACACCGGCGAGGTTGGCCGCATCGCGCTGAAGCGCAGGAACGTGGGCAAGGGCAAGGAGCGGGTGGAGATCACCCTGCTGGAGGAAGACGCGCATGACTGAGCAAGCCTTGCACGGCAGCTGCCTGTGCGGCGGCGTGCGCTACCAGGTAGACCAGCTGGACATGCCGATCCAGCATTGCCACTGCCACACCTGCCGCAAGGCACATGCCGCCGCCTTTGCCAGTACCGCAGGTGTGCTGCGCCAGCATTTCCGCTGGCTGCAAGGGCAGGAGCTGCTCAGCCGTTACGAATCCTCTCCCGGCAAGCTACGTTACTTCTGCCGCGTCTGCG
This sequence comes from Vogesella facilis, assembly GCF_042648525.1. Taxonomy (NCBI): domain Bacteria; kingdom Pseudomonadati; phylum Pseudomonadota; class Betaproteobacteria; order Neisseriales; family Chromobacteriaceae; genus Vogesella; species Vogesella facilis. The sequence goes on along the minus strand of NZ_JBHRXN010000010.1, from coordinate 37,785 downwards.
GCAGCCAGTTGCTGGCAGAAAGACCCGTGCAGCCACATGTGATCCTGCGTGTGGCCACGCTGGACGACACACCAGCACAACGGCCGAGCGCGCATATCTGGTGCAGCCATGACCTTGCCTGGCTGGCGTACACCGACGTGCCGGCGTATCCCGAGTGGCAACCTTCAGCGAGTACAAAATAACCATGCTGTTCTACGATCTGGCAGCGCTGGGCGCCGCCACCTGCTGGGCACTCAGCTCCATCATCGGCGCCACGCCGTCGCGGCAGCTGGGCTCCTTCGGCTTCACCCGCGTCCGCCTGAGCCTGCTCACCCTGCTGCTGGGCGGCATCGCGCTGGCCAGCGGCGGCTGGCAGCTGCTCAACGCCAGCCAGCTGGCGTTACTGGCCGCCTCCGGCCTTACCGGCATCTTCCTCGGCGACACGCTGATGTTCGCCGCCATGAACCGCATCGGCCCGCGCCGCACCGGCCTGCTGTTCGCCACCCATTCGGTATTCTCGGTCAGCCTGGGCGTGCTGCTGCTCAGCGAACGGCTGAGTCTGGCGGCAGCAGCCGGCAGCCTGCTGGTGTTCGCCGGCGTGCTGTGCGCCATCGCCTTCGGCCGCCGCGACAGCCAGCAGCACCACTGGGAACACAGCCACGGCCTCAAGCTGGGCGTGGCGCTGGCGCTCACCGCGGCGCTGTGTCAGGCGCTGGGCACCTTCCTCGCCAAACCGGTGATGGCCGCCGGCATCGACCCGATTGCCGCCAACGGTCTGCGCATCGCCGTCAGCTGCGCCGCGCACTGGCTGCTGTGGGCCAGCGGCAACCGCCATGCGCGGCTGCAAAGCCCGCTGGCGCCGCGCTTGTTCGGCCAGACCGTGCTCAACGGCCTGGTTGGCCAGGGCGTGGGCATGACGCTGGTGATGCTGGCGCTGAAAGGCGGCAACGTCGCCACCGTGGGCATACTGACGGCGATGACCCCGGTGCTGATCCTGCCGATGCTGTGGGCGGTAATGGGCCAGCGCCCGCCGGCCCTGGCCTGGCTGGGCGCCGCCGCCAGCGTGGCCGGCAGCATGCTGATCGTGCTGCGCTGAGGCATTGCTACAACTGCTTGCGGCCAACCTTTGGGAAAAGGTTGGCCGCATTTTTTTGTCATGCATCCTGCCGGCCGGAGCCGTGGTTATCGTATGCTGTCCGCTTATTCCTAGCCGCCTTGCTTCCGGACCCTGCGCATGAAAACCCGTACCACGCTGGCCATATTGCTGATCTCCTTGCTGCTGCCTGCTGCCACACAGGCACGCGTGCTTAAGTCGCTCCCCGAAAATACCCCCCAGACTGCGCCGGCCATCAGCCTGAGCGGAGATGAAACCGCCGCCGAGCACGGCGATGTCGCGGCCCAGTTCCGGCTGGGGCTGCGCTACGAAAAAGGCAATGAGGTGGCCCAGGACTATGCCAGGGCCATCCGCTGGTATCGCAAGGCCGCCGAACATGGTCTGGCAGCGGCACAGCACAACCTGGCCGTGCTGTATCTGAATGGCCAGGGCGTGCCAAAAGACGAGGCCACCGCGCTGGTCTGGTTCCGCAGGGCCGCCGAGCAGGATCTCCCGCAGGCACAACATGCCATGGGCTACATGCTGCAGCATGGGTTTGGCGCTGCGGCAGACGAGCAACAAGCCATGCTCTGGTACCGCAAGGCGGCCGAACAGGGATCTACCGCGGCCCAGTCGGCTCTGGCCCGGATGTACCAGAATGATCATGGCAGCGGCGTGGACCCGACCGCTGCCGCCTACTGGTTGCAACAGGCCGCAGATGGTGGCGACTCCCTGGCCGCAAAAGCACTGGAATTGCAGTTCGCCAACGATTACGGCTTGAGCAAGGAAGACATCCTGTCGGCCAAACAATATCTCCAGGCGGCGGCACGGGGCGATGCAGTCGCCCAGCGCAAGATCGGGCTGATGCATGATGCCGGCAAGGGCATGCCGTCAAACACCGACCAGGCAGCCATCTGGTATCGCAAGGCGGCGCAGCAGGGAGACATGATTGCCCAGTACCATCTGGGCGTGCTGTACCAGCAGGGATGGGGCGTGCTGCGCGACTTGCAGCAGGCGCGGCTGTGGTATGCCAAGGCAGCGGAACAAGGGGATGCCCGCGCCCAGAACGCGCTGGCCGAGCTGTATGACAACGGTCGCGGCATCCCGATTGATGCCGCCATTGCCGCCGCCTGGTACCGGAAAGCTGTTGCGCAGGGCCTGGCACAGGCACAACTCAATCTGGGTCGCATGTACGAATGGGGCAGAGGCATGGACAAGGACATGGCGCAGGCGCTGAGCCTGTACCGCCAGGCTGCCGAGCAAGGGCTGGCGGAAGCCCAGTTCAAACTGGGCATGGTGTACCTGGAAGGCAACGGGGTGACCAAAGACCCGCAGCAGGCGCAACACTGGTTCCGCAAGGCAGCCGCGCAGGGGAACAGCTTCGCACAACTCAAACTGCAGTAAGCCCGCAGGCATGTTGCAATGACAGTCCCGGCCAGAGCCATGCCGTGGCGACCTGTGTCATAAGCCTTTCAATACCATGGGAATATTTTGCTATCCTGAGCCGCACAATATTTGTGCCCCCACTCCGGACTCCGCCGCATGAAACCGCTCATTCCGCTTGCCGTTCTGCTGTCCACCTTGCTGCTGCCTGCAACCACGCAGGCGCGCGTGCTTAAGTCACTCCCCGAAAATACCCCCCAGACCGCGCCTGCCATCAGCCTGAACGGTGACGAAAGCGCCGCCGAGCACGGCGATGTCGCGGCCCAGTTCCGGCTGGGGCTGCGCTATGAAAAAGGCAATGAAGTGGCCCAGGATTTTGCCAGGGCCGCTAGATGGTATCGCAAGGCCGCCGAACATGGTCTGGCAGCGGCACAGCACAATCTGGCCGTGCTGTACCTGCATGGCCAGGGCATGCCAAAAGATGAGGCCACCGCGCTGGTCTGGTTCCGCAGAGCCGCCGAGCAGGGGCAGCAGGAATCCCTGCTCATCACCGCCCTGCTCAGTCTCAAAGGCGCGGGCACCCCACAAGATGCCGCCGGCGCACAGGACTGGCTACGCAACGCCGCCGGGAACAACGATGCCAGGGCGATGCGCATACTCGGCCTGGCGATCCTGCAAGGCCAGGCAAAGCCGCAAAGCGATGGCGAAGGTCTGGCCTGGCTGCGCAAGGCGGCCCAGCAAGGGGACGCAGACGGGCAATACTGCCTGGGTAGGCTGTACCTGTACGGGCAGGGCGTGCCGACTGATATCGCCCAGGCGCTGGACTGGTACCGCAAGGCGGCCGACCAGGGACAGGCGGACGCACAGAATGAACTCGCCACGTTTTACCAGTACGGAAAACTGCTGAAGATGGATTTGGCCGCCGCAGAAGACTTGTACCGCAAAGCCGCGGCACAAGGCCATGCGGAGGCCAAGCGCAATCTGCAGAGACTGTTTCTCGGTCTGCCCGGCCTCAGCAGGGAAACCATCCTGGCAGCCAGTCAGTACCGGCAAGCCGCAGAGCAAGGCGATGCCAACGCCCAGTATCTGACCGGCCTGATGCACGAATCCGGCAAGGGGCTGCCAAGCGATATCCATCAGGCCGCCGGCTGGTACCGCCGGGCGGCGGAACAGGGCCTGGCAGCGGCCCAGTACAAGCTGGGTATGCAATACAAGAACGGCCAGGGTGTAACGCAGAGTTTCAGCGATGCGGCAGTGTGGTTGCGCAAGGCAGCCGCGCAGGGTCTGGCCAAGGCCCAGGACAGCCTGGGCGCGCTGTACCAGTACGGCCTGGGCGTGGAACAGAATGCTACCGAGGCAGTGATGTGGTACCGCAAGGCTGCCGAACAGGGCCTGCCATCGGCCCAGACCAATCTGGGGGAAATGCTGCAGCAGGGTCGTGGCGTAGCCATGGATTTTGCTGCTGCCGAAAGCTGGTTCCGGCAGGCTGCTGCACAAGGCGATGACGATGCCAGCTTCAAGTTGCTGCGCCTGTTCGAAAATAATGTGGGCCTCAGCCGGCAGGATCTGCTAGCGGCAAACAGCATGCAACAGGCCGCCCAGCGCGGGGATGCCAGGGCACAACGCGTGATGGGGCAGATGTACGATGCCGGCAAGGGATTGCCGCGCGATGCCGCGCAGGCTGCCAGCTGGTACCGCAAGGCGGCGGAGCAGGGCGACAGCATTGCCCGCAACAATCTGGGCAAGCTCTATGCCGAAGGGCGCGGCGTACCCTATGACTGGGCCCAGGCCGTGCACTGGTACCAATTGGCTGCCAACCAGGGTTATGCACTGGCACAGAACAACCTGGGCAATATGTATCGCTACGGGCAAGGCATCGATATGAATGCTGAACAGGCAGTGCACTGGTATCGCAAGGCTGCCGAGCAGGATCTGCGCGAGGCGCAGTTCAGCCTGGGCATGATGTACCTGGAAGGCAACGGTGTAGCGCAGGATGAGCGGGAAGCCGACGTCTGGCTGGGCAAGGCAGGCAAACGGCCCTACTGAGGAACTCCGGATTGATCTACCCGCTGGCTGCGGCCAACCTTGCCTGGGATTGGCCGCACGCTTGCCGGCACGACCAGCCCCGGGCAGTGCCGGCACAGCCAAACCGCCACATTGTGTCACCAGCGGCAACAATCCCTTTACCGGCAGCCGGTTTATCCACCAGCCTGCGCGGCGCACAATGCCTGATTCCCACCTATTGCCAAGGACCGCCCATGACCGCCAGCAGCCTGCCACCCGCCATCGAAGACGCCGCTTCCGGCCTGATCTACCGCGCCTTGCCGCGCGCCAGCCAGCAGCCGGCCAAGGCGCTGTTGTTGCTGCTGCACGGCGTGGGCGGCAACGAGCTGAATCTCGCCGGCCTGCAGCCCTTGCTGGATCCGCGGCTGCAGCTGGTGCTGCTGCGCGCGCCGCTGGTGTTCGGCCCGCAGCAGTATGGCTGGTTCCAGGTCAGCTTCGGCGCGGATGGCCCGCGTATCGATGCGCAACAGGCGGAAAACAGCCGCCAGCAATTGCTGCACCTGTGCGCCAGCCTGCAGGCGCAGTACGGCATCGATGCGGCGCATACCGTGCTGGCCGGCTTCAGCCAGGGCGGCATCATGAGCGCCGGCGTGGCGCTGACCGCGCCGCGACAGGTGGCCGGTTTTGGCCTGCTCAGCGGGCGTATCCTTCCGGAAATTGCGCCCATCATCGGCGAAAAAACGGACTTGGCGCGGCTATCGGCGTTCATCGGCCACGGCGAGCTGGACGACAAGCTGCCAATCGCCTGGGCCGAACGCGCCACGGCCTGGCTGAGCGATCTTGGCGTGCAGCACCAGCTGCGGCGCTACCCGGGCGGACACCAGCTCGGCGCCGACATGGCGCACGATTTTGCCGCCTGGCTGGCGGCCGGCAGCTGGCTGGCCGGCGACTGAGCCGGCGGCAGGACTGCCCCCAAGTAGCCGCCAAAATACTTGCGGCCAACCTGTTGCCGGGTTGGCCGCAAATTTATCGGGGAGGCTGCGTGTTACTGGTTGGCACGCACCCAGCGGTGCCACTGCGCGAACAGCGCCGGATCCAGCGCGGCGATGGCCGAGCGCTTCCACACCGTGTCGGCCCAGTAGTCGTCGGTATACAGGCTGGCGATGCGGCCGCCAGCTTCTTCCAGGATCACCGCGCCGGCGGCGTAGTCCCACAGCCGCTGGCCGCCGTGCAGGTACAGGTCGTAGCGGCCGGCGGCGAGGAAGCACCAGTCCAGGGTGCTGGAGCCCATGCTGCGCTGGCTGCCGAACGGCGCCACGCTGCCCATGCGCGCCGCCAGTTTGCCGGAACGCAGGTATTTGATTTCCACCGCGGCGATAGCGTCGCCCATGCTGTTGGCCATCGATTTCAGCGGCAGGCGTTGGCCGTTGAGGAAGGCGCCGTGGCCGCGGCGGGCGTAGAACACTTCATCGGACACCGGGTTGTAGATCACCCCCAGCTCGCTCTTGCCATCGATCACCAGCGCCACCGAGATGGCGAAATACGGCAGGCCGTTGACGAAGTTGGTGGTGCCGTCGATCGGATCCACTACCCACAGGCCGTGCGGGTTGGCCGCCCACAGCGCGTCCTGCTCCTCGATGCTCATTTCTTCGCCCAGCACCGGGTGCGGCAGGATCTGCGGCAGCTGTTGCTGCAATGCCGACTGGCAGGCCAGGTCCGCTTCGGTAAACAGCGAGCCGTCTTCCTTGCGCGTCTTGCCCACGCGCAGGAAGCGCGGCATCACCTCGCTGTGGGCGACCGCGCGTACGACCTTGATTACCTCATCGACTACCTGCAAAGCCTTCTCCCGCTGTGTGGTGTGATGCCGCGGCGGGTAGCCGCGGCAGCGCTGGCGGCCCGGATGCGGGCCCTGCTGCACGCCGTGGTTGTTGCATCTGCAGCAAAACAAGCAAAATACCGTCATCGACAGTTACGGGCAACACGCAATGCCAAGGTTTTTCATCGACGCTGTGTTGACCACGGCAGAACAGTACGCGCTGCCGGCCGAGGTGGTGCGCCACATCCAGGTGCTGCGCCTGCGCGAGGGCGACGCCATCACCCTGTTCAACGGCCGCGGTGGCGAATATCAGGCCACCCTCGACAGTATCGGCAAGCGCGACGCCAGTTGCAGCATCGCGCGTTTCGACGACATCAGCCGCGAGTCGCCGCTGTGGCTGGGGCTGGCGCAGGCCATCTCCAGCGGCGACCGCATGGAGTTCACGCTGCAGAAGGGGGTGGAAATGGGGGTCAGCGCGTTCCAGCCGCTGGCCACCGAGCGCAGCATCGTCAAGCTGGCCGGCGAGCGTGCCGACAAGCGCGTACAGCGCTGGCAGGAGATCGTGATCGCCGCCTGCGAGCAGAGCGGGCGCAATGTGATACCCGAGGTGCGCCCCATCCTCACGCTGAAGCAATGGTTGGCCGTCTTGCCGCCGGCCGATGCCCATTTGCTGCTGTCGCCGCTGGGCAGCCGCCGGCTGGCCGATATTGCCAGCCAGCCCACCGCGGCATGGCTGCTGGCCGGGCCGGAAGGCGGGCTGTCCGCTGGCGAGGAGAGCAGCGCCATCGCCGCCGGCTGCACGCCGCTGAAACTCGGTCCGCGCATCCTGCGCACCGAAACCGCCGCGCTGGCCGCTGTCGGCGCCATGCAGACGGTGTGGGGCGACTACAGCGTGTAAACGCCCGGCCGCGCGACAGCGGCCGGCGCCATCAAAACATTTGTCATAAATGCTGTTTGTATAGAAAATACCGTGGTGTTCAACAGTAACCCCTTACAAACATGCGCTTACAGGGCAGGCTACATAACTGGCATGACGATCTGGGCATCGGCTTTGTCAGCCCGATGGACGGCAGCAAGCCTGCCTATGTGCAACGGCGCGCCTTCAGCCGCCTGCACCATACGCCCCGCAACGGCGATGTGCTGAGCTACTGCGTGAGCCGGGATCCGCAGGGCCGCCTCACCGCGCTGGACATCCGCCAGCAGGAAGTCCGCCTGCCCGGCCGCTCGCGGCTGCGGCCGGCACCGCCGCCACGGCGCCAGCGCGGCGTACCGGCGCTACTGTTGCTGTTTGCCGTGCTGCTGGGCGGCGTCAGCGTGCTGGGCTACCTGCCGGCCGGCGTCGCCGTGTTCTACCTGCTGCAGAGCCTGCTGACCTACGCCGTCTACGCCCACGACAAACGCGCCGCGCAGCAACAGCGCTGGCGCATCCGCGAAAATACCCTGCACCTGCTGGCGCTGCTGGGCGGCTGGCCCGGCGCCTTGCTGGCGCAACAGCGGCTGCGCCACAAATCCAGCAAGCCGGGCTTCCAATGGCGCTACAAGGCCACCATTGCGGCCAACCTTGGCCTGTTGTGCTGGCTGCAATACAGCATCGGCCGCTGATTACCCTGCCGCCCGCGGTAGCGGGTGGCACTGCTGCAACAACGCCGTCCCCTCACTGACCTCCAGCCGCGCCCAGGCGCCATTCAACAGGCACCACTGCGGCGGCACATGGCCGATATCGGCATCCAGCACCACCGGGCAGGCCAGCCCGGCCAATGCCTGCTGCACCGCAGCCTGGTAATCCAGCTCGCCGTCAGCCATCGCATCCGGCCCGCTGCTGCGCCCCAACACCAGCCCGGCCAGACCATCGAACACGCCAGCCAGCCGCATGCCGAGCAGCGCCCGCATCAGCTCGCAGGGCGCTAGCTCGCAATTTTCCAGATACAGCAGCGCCGGCTGTTACTTGAAAGCCGTCAGATCGAAATACGGCGTGCCCACCAGCCGCGACAGCACATCCAGGCAGCCGCCGATCAGCCGCCCCGCCATTACGGCGCTTGTAGCGCCCAGTACGCGCACGCGGCTGCTTTCCGTCACCAAAGGGTCACCAAAACGCCAAAAGCGCTTGGCGGCCCTTTGCTGCGGCGGCAAGCCGTAGCGCCAGCTATGCCACAGCGCCTGCATTTCCTGTTGCCGTGCCGGCTCACTCAGGTCGAACACATTGGGAGAATGCAGCGTGGCCCAGCCGGCACGCAGCGTCAGCGGCACTGCCAGCGTCGAAATATCGGAAAAACCGCACAGCCACTTGGGCGCCAAGCCGGCCAGGCGGGAAAAATCGATGCCGGGCAAGAGCTGCATCGCCAGCTCGCCACCCCACGGCGGCAGGATGGCGCGGATGGTCGGGTCGTACAGGAAACGCTGCAGATCCGCCAGCCGTTCGGCAGCGCTGCCGCTGGCGCCGTGCTGTTGCCGGCGCAGCGTGGCGCCTTCCAGTACCTGGAAACCGGCGGCGCGCAGTGCCTGCAGCGAGGCATCCAGCCGGCCCTGCAGCAGCGCGGGAACGCCGGAGGACACCGCGCAGACGGCGATGCGGTCACCGGGCTGCAATGGGGCAGGAAAACGTATCGTCATGCTCGCCGCTGTGGATAAAGGTTGGCCGCAGCGGCCTGTCGGCGGCAGCGGGTAAAAAAGGCGGAATCAGCCCATCCGCCGCCGGCGGTGGTCACCGCCTGTGGATAAGTGTGGCGGCGGCGCCCAGGCTGCCGCTGCCGGCGTTGCTCAGCGTTCCGCGGCCTGTTTGGCCAAGCGCTGCAGCTCAATCAGCTTGGCGTATTTGCTGTAGCTGTTAAAGCAACCAATGCTGATGTGGACAAAACCGGGCAGGCCATCGCGAAAACCCTGTCTTGCCAGGTAGAACTTCACGAAGCGCAGCAGCGGGCTGAACAGCAGCTTGCCAATCCCCGCGGTTTTCCCGCGTTGATACAGGCTTTCCGCCTGCAAGCTGGTGTAGCGGTTCTGCTTGCTCAGGTACAGCGCGATGTCCTCGCCCGATTCATGCATCAGGTCGCCGGCCACGGTGCCGACCAGGCCGTGGCTGTGCACATATTCATGCACCAGGTCGTCCGACCAGCCGGCGCGGCGGCGGTCGAACAGCCGCAGGCTGTAATCCGGGTAGCCCTCGCCAAACTGCAGGAAGCGGCCCATGAACTTGTTGCTGCGCGCGAAGCGCCAGGCGCCGCTAGCGGCCAGCCGCTGCTGGTCTGCCAGCAAGTGCTTGATTTCACTGGCCAGTTTTTCCGACAGCCATTCATCCGCATCCAGGCACAACACCCAATCGTGGCTGGCCTGCGCCACCGCAAACTGCTTCTGCGGACCAAAACCCAGCCAGTCCTGGTGGATAACTTTGGCCTTATAGGCAGAAGCTATTGCCAATGTACTGTCGCTGCTACCGGAATCCACCACCACGATCTCGTCGGCAAAAGCACAGCTTTGCAGACACTTCTCCAGTAGTGCCTCTGCGTTTTTGGTAATGAGCACCAGGCTTAGCGGTTCAGACATATTTCTAATGTTGTCCAATTTTTAAAAAGATGAAGACAGATGAAGGCTGCCGCTGTCTGTGGATAAACCGTTTTTCAGTTTTGTTTTCAGGATGTTACTGCCGCCTGCAAGCTGTGTTGCCACGCAGGGATGGCTGGTGCAGCAGTTGTGGATAGTTTTACGCTTTTTCTGCAGAACGCAGTTGTCCACATGCTGAGCGTGCAGTGTTCCACCCGGGCTGTGCAGCACTGTTTTTTGCACTGCCGCCGTTGCTGTCATCCTGCTGTTCTCTTTTTTCCCGTATTTATATTGAAGATAAAGATAAAGACGGCAAAAAATGTGGATAACAGTCAAAAACCTTGACCTGACAGTAGCTTAGCTTGTTGATGAGCGGTGGGTTACTACTACCGGCAGTGTGCTGAGCAGTTGTGGGTAAATATCGCGTTTCTTATCCACAGCGGCTTATCCACAAATGCTGCGGGGCGATTTTACTTGGTTAACCACAGGCCCGCTCGTACAATCCGGCGCATGCAAAACCTCCTGTTATTGCGCACTTCCTCGATGGGAGACCTGATCCACACCTTTCCGGCACTGTCCGACCTGGCGCGCGCCCGCCCGGATGTCGCGGTCAGCTGGCTGGCAGAAGAAGCCTTTGTGGATATCCCCGGCCTGCACCCGCAGGTCACGCGCACCATTGCCATTGCCTGGCGCCGCTGGCGCAAACACCTGCTGCAACGCCGCACCTGGTGCGAGATCGCCGGCCTGCGTCGCACCCTCGGCGCCACGCGCTGGGATCTGGTGCTGGACGCGCAGGGCCTGCTGAAAAGCGCGCTGCCGGGCAAGCTGGCCAACGGCCCGCTGGCCGGCTACGACGCCGCCAGCATCCGCGAGCCGCTGGCCAGCCGCTTCTACCAGCGCCGCTACCCGGTCAGCCGCCAGCTGTCGGCCATCGAACGCAATCGCCAGCTGTTCGCCGCCGCCTTTGGCTATCAGTACAGCGGCGCGCCGGTGTTCGGCATCCGCGCCGGGGCGCGCCCCGACTGGCTGCCGAGCGCGCCGTACTGGGTGCTGCTGCACGCCACCAGCCGCGACAGCAAGCTGTGGCCGGAGGCGCACTGGCAGGCGCTGGCGCATGCGCTGCAGGCACAGGGCCTGGCGACGGTGATTCCGTGGGGCAATGCGCAGGAACAGCAGCGCGCGCAAAGCTTGGCCGCCGCCATTCCCGGCGCGCTGGTGGCGCCGAAAATGCGGCTGCGTGACGCCGCCGCCATGCTCGGCCATGCCGCGGCGGTGGTGGGGGTGGATACCGGCCTCACCCACCTGGCCAATGCGCTGGATGTGCCGCTGGTGGCGATCTACACCGATACCGACCCGGCGCTGACCGGGGTGGTGGAAACCGCGCGTGCGGCCAACATCGGCCATGCCGGGGTGATTCCGGCGGTGGACGCGGTGCTGGCGGTGCTGGCGCGCTGCCGGGGCGCGGCGTGATCGCGCGCCTTGCCTACCGCGCGCTGTGGCCGCTGCTCACGCCGCTGCTGAAACGCTATCTAAGGAAGCGCGCACGGCAGGCACCGGCCTATCTCGAGCACTGGGATGAACGCTTCGGCCGCGATCTGCCGCGCAGTACCGGCGGCGAGGTGATCTGGCTGCACGCGGTATCGGTGGGCGAGACCCGCGCCGCGCTGCCGCTGGTAAAACTGCTGCGCCAGCAGTATCCGGCCGCGCGGCTGGTGATCACCCAGATGACGCCCACCGGCCGCGCCACTGCGCTGGAGCTGTACCCGGAGGCGGAAATCCGCTACCTGCCGTATGACCGCGCCGGCAGCGTGCGCCGCTTCATCGCCGCGCTGCGGCCGCGTTTCGGCGTGCTGATGGAAACCGAGCTGTGGCCCAATCTGCTGCACGCCTGCCGCGACGCCGGCGTGCCGCTGTTCCTGCTCAATGCGCGGCTATCGGAAAAATCGCTGCGCGGCTATCGCCGCATCGGGCCGTTGATCCGCCCGGCGCTGCGCGCGCTGAGCGCGGTGGCGGCACAGAGCGAGGCCGATGCCGAACGGCTGCGGCAGCTGGGTGCGGCCAACGTTCGCGTGTGTGGCAACAGCAAGTACGATTTCACCCCGCCGGCGGAGCAGCTGGCCTTGGGGCAGGCCTTCCGCCAGCGCATCGGCCAGCGCCCGGTGTGGGTGTGCGCCAGCACCCGCGACGGCGAGGAGGCGTTGATCCTGCAGGCGTGGCAGGCGGCGCCGCGCGGCGATGCACTGCTGCTGATCGTGCCGCGCCATCCGGAGCGCTTCGATAACGTGGCAACGTTGGCCGCAGATATGGGCTTCGCCGTGCAGCGGCGCAGCGACGGGCTGCCGCTGGCCGCCACGACCGATGTCTGGCTGGGCGACAGCATGGGCGAGCTGTTCGCCTACTATGCCGCCGCCGATGTGGCCTTCGTCGGTGGCTCGCTGCTGGATTTCGGCGCGCAGAACCTGATCGAGCCGGCCAGCGTCGGCCTGCCGGTGCTGCTCGGCCCATCCACCTACAACTTCGCCGAGGCTGCCAGCCTGGCGCTGGCCGCCGGCGCGGCGCGCCAGGTCAGCGATGCCGCCGCGCTGGTGGCGGCGGCGTTGGTGCTGCTGCAGGATGCGCCGGCCCGCCAGGCGATGCGCGCGGCCGGGCTGGCGTTCACCGCGCAGCACCGCGGCGCCAGCCAGCGCATGCTGCAGCTGATCGCCGGCCAGCTGGCGGGCTAGCCGGGGGCAAGGCGGCAAGTCCGCGCCGGCTGCCGCCGGTCAAGCAAGCGGCAGCCGTGCCGCGCGCTAAACCTTCAAGACCGTCCAGGCAGGCCGGTGCTGCCCGCCGCGCTACCGGACGGCATACCCACAGTATTTCGCTCCGCACAGCAAACAGCCCTGCCAGCGTCGGCTGACAGGGCTGTGGCGATGGCGTTACGCGCCGCTGCGGCGAGCGGCAGCGCTATGCCGCGCTGCGGCGTGCTCAGTAGCCCAGCGTGGCGCCATCCGGGTTACGCGGGTCGGAGTAGCCATACAGGCCGTCGTCGCGCAGCTGGATGGTCTGGGTGCGGCCCATGGTCGGCTTCACCGCCACCTTGTAGCCCTGCTGTTGCAGGATCGCCAGCGTGTCCGGGCTCAGGCCTTTCTCCACGCGCAGCTCGTCCGGCAGCCACTGGTGATGCACGCGCGGCGTCGAGGCCGCTTCGGCCGGGTTCATGCCGAAGTCGATGGCGTTGACGATGGTCTGCAGCGTGGTGGTGATGATGCGCGCGCCGCCCGGGCTGCCGGTCACCAGCCACGGCTTGCCGTTCTTCAGCACCAGCGTCGGCGACATCGACGACAGCGGACGCTTGCCCGGCTGGATGGCGTTGGCCTCGCCGCCGATCAGGCCGTAGGCGTTCGGCACGCCCGGCTTGGCCGAGAAGTCGTCCATCTCGTCGTTGAGCAGGATGCCGGTGCCCTTGGCGACGATGCCGCTGCCGAAGTTCAGGTTCAGCGTGTAGGTCACCGCCACCGCGTTGCCCTTGGCGTCGACGATAGAGTAGTGCGTGGTCTGGTCGCTCTCATACGGCTGCGGCTTGCCCGGCTTGATGGCGGCGGCCGGCAGCACCTTGACCGGGTCGATCTTCTGCGCCAGCTCGTTGGCGTACTGCTTCGAGGTCAGCCCCTTCACCGGCACCTTGACGAAGCCCGGGTCGCCCAGGTACTCGGCGCGGTCGGCGTAGGCCAGCTTCATCGCCTCGGCCATCTGGTGAATGGTCTGCGCGCTGTTCACGCCGTACTGCGCCAGCGGGTAGCGCTCCAGCATGTTGAGGATCTGGATGATGTGGGTGCCGCCCGAACTCGGCGGCGGCATCGACACCACCTTGTAGCCGCGGTAGTCGCCGCTCACCGGCGCGCGTTCCTCGACCTTGTAGTTCTTCAGATCGTCCTTGCCGATCAGGCCGCCGTGCTGCGCCATCTCGGCCACGATCTTGTCGCCGATCTCGCCCTGGTAGAACACCTTGCTGCCATGCTTGGCGATCAGCCGCAGCGACTTGGCCAGGTCCTTCTGCACCAGCTTGTCGCCCAGCTGCAGCGGGCGACCGTTCTTGAAGAAGATGGCGCGCGTGCTGTCCCACTTGCCGAGGTTGTCCTTCTCCACCTCCAGCATCTTGGCCATGGTCGGGCTGACCACGAAGCCGTCCTCGGCCAGCTTGATCGCCGGCGCGATCAGCTCGGCCAGCTTCAGCGTGCCCCAGCGCTGCAGCGCGTGCTCCATGCCGGCCACCGTGCCCGGCACGCCGACCGCCAGGTGGGTGTAGGTCGAGCGGCCGTCGGCCACGTTGCCCTTGGCGTCCAGATACATGTCGCGGCTGGCCTTGGCCGGGGCGATCTCGCGGAAGTCGAGCGCCACGTCCTGGCCGCTCTTGCTGTCGTGCAGCATCATGAAGCCACCGCCGCCGAGGTTGCCGGCGTTGGGCAGCACCACCGCCAGCGCGAAGCCGACCGCTACGGCGGCATCGACGGCGTTGCCGCCGCGCTTCAGCACTTCCACGCCGATGCGGCTGGCCAGCTCGTGCTCGGCGGCCACCATGCCGTGCTTGGCATACACCGGGTGGAAGATGTCCTGATCGTAGTCGTACTTGACCACCGGCGCGGCGACCGGCGCTTCGGCCTGCGACACGAGCGGGGAAAACGCCAGCGCCAGGCCCAGGGCCACGGCACCGAGCGCGAACGGGCGACGGATACGGGAAGACTGCATGGATGATTCTCCTTTGTTGACTGCAACGGCCCGGGCATCCCAGCCGCCGGGCCGCGGGGTGGCGGGCGCGGCGACGACAGTCGGCTTGCGCCCGGTAGGCGGGCAGGCTCTGCGGCCTGCTTCTCGTGCAACCTCATCCAGCCTGCACGATTCGTGCCCGCCATGTCCTTTCCATAATTTGCGATAAGCAATTAATTTCAAAGAAATATTTTTTTAACAAAGCTGCCGGCGGTTCGGTTTTCTGTAAGCCGGGCTGGTGGCGTGCACGAAAAACCGAACGCGCAGGCGGCATGCGCCGCTGGCCGGCGGCGCGGGAAAGTCGTTGCCAGTATCGTGGCGCAAGAGGCGCAGCGACTGCGGCGTGCTGCCTTGCACGCGGTGAACAAGGCGGCCGGCGCGGCTGGGCAGCCGGCCTGTCAGGTGCGCCGGTCGGTCCGGCAGTGGCCGTCGGGCGGACGCAAAACAACCCTGCCGGCGTGGGCGGGCAGGGTTGGCGTGGGGGCGCGCCAGCATGTCTGGCGCCAGGGAGCTGGCGGCCTCAGGCCTGTTGCGGGCCGACTTCCTTGTAGATCAGCCGGCTGTCGAACAGCACCTCGCCGCTTTGCAGCTGGAACTGTGCGTCGCTGTCGGCCGCGGCGCGGTCGAACACCAGCGTGCGGCCATCGTGGCGCAGCCAGGCATGGATGGGCAGGTTCTGGAAGCGGCCGACGATGTCGGCGGATTTCTCCACCGACTCGCTGTCGGCCAGCAGGCGGCTGGTGAGCTGGCTTACCGCCTCTTTCACCTGCTCCGGGTCCAGCGCTTCCACCAGCTGGCGTGCGCGCTGCCACTGCGGCTGCTGGCGGAACAGCTTGAGCTGGCGCCGCGCGCCCCAGCGCAGCAGCCAGCGGTACAGGAACACCGGCAGCTGCACCGGGAACACCCGCTTGTAGGCATCGATCACGCACTTCACCACGAAGCGGTGCTGGCAGTGCGGGCACTCGCCGTCGGCCAGTACGAACACCTTGTCCTGCAGCAGCATCGCCACCCCTTGCATGGCGTTGGCCTTCACCAGCTGCTGGCAGTGCGGGCAGGGCTTGGCGAAACGGCTGACGGTGGCGCCGTTGGGGTAGGTGATGGGAAAGAACCGGTCCAGCCGGTCGGGTTGCATCATCATTGCTGCAGATCTCGATAAAGCGGGTTCAAGGCGGCGATTATAGCGCCAGTAACTGCAGCTGCTGCCGCAGCGTGTGGCTGGCGCCCGGCGCCAGCAGGCGGGCGTCGCTGCCGGCATTGGCCGCCTCCACGCACAGGAAGCGCTGCCAGCCGTCGTCCGGCAGGTCGGCCATGTTGGCCGCACCCTGCTGCCACGGCGTCCACACCACGGTGCTGGCCGAGCCACTGCTGCTGATGGCGATGCGCCGCTGCCAGCCGGGGTCGTGCAGCTGGCACGGGCCGGCGGCGGCGACGATGGCATCGGTGGCGGCGGTAAATCGCCACGGCTGCGCCGGCAGGGTGGCATGTTCGGCGCGCAGCTTGTCGTGGTAGCCGGCGCCTTCCAGCCCGGAGAGGTGGATGTCGCGCAGATCGCTCACCGCCAGGTAGCTGTGCAGCGCGGCGCTGACGCTGGCCGGCTCGTTGCCCAGGTTGCGGCTGGTGAGCGCGATGTCCACGCCGGGGCCCAGCTGCAGGGTGAGGCTGGCTTCCAGCGTGCTGCCATGCAATTCAGGGCGCGGCCCGGCCAGTTTCACGTGAAACCCGTCGTCGCTGCGCGCCACCGCGCTCACCGTCCACGGCGCGGTGCGCGCCACGCCGTGCTGCGGCTGGCCGGCATCCTGCGGGTGGGCGCCGAACCACGGCCAGCACAGCGGCACGCCGCCGCGTATCGCCTTGCCGTCTTCAAAACGGCTCTGCGGCGACAGGTACAACAGCGGCTGGCCGCCAGTGGGGGTGAAATCCAGCAGCTGGCCGCCGTACAGGCTCAGGGTGGCGCTGAACGCCGGGTGCTGGAAGGCGAGGCCGGGCAGGCCGGGGGCAATGTCGATGGCGCGGACGCCCGGCGGGAGCAGATCGGGGTGGACTGGGTGGGACATGATGACATCCTTGCTGGCACTTTTTGTCATGCGGTGCATCTGAACACTGCGCTGCGCGCCACCCCGCTTTGCAGGGCGGGCGCTTCGGTTCGCGGCGCTGAATACCGGCTGCCTGGTTCAGACCATTCTGCGGCGCCGTCGTTCGGCCGCCGCCGGCACCTTTATCTATTGCTGCCGGCTACAATGCAGCAGTTGCCGCCACATTGCCAGTAGCACCCGCCTGCGGCCAACCTGTATAGGAGCATCAACCGTGAATTCTCGCTGGATCGATCTGCCCACCGCGCAAGGTGACACCTTTTCCGGCTACCTGGCGTTGCCGCCAGCCGGCCACGGCCCCGGCATCGTGCTGGTGCAGGAAATCTGGGGCGTGAACGAGCATATCCGCGCGCTGGCCGAGCAGTACGCGCTGGACGGCTACGTGGTGCTGGCGCCGGACGTGTTCTGGCGCCTGGCACCGCGGGTGGATCTGGCCTACGACGATGCCGGCAGCCAGCAGGCCTTCGGCTACTACCAGCAGGTGGACACCGCGCTGGCCGCCAGCGACGTAGCGGCGGCAGTTGATGCGCTGCGCGCCATGCCGCAGGTCAGCGGCAAGGTGGCCACGCTGGGTTATTGTCTGGGCGGCCAGCTGGCGTTCCGTGCCGCGGCGCTGAGCCAGGCCGATGCCGCGGTGTGCTACTACGGCGGCGGCATCCACCGCAACCTGGAGCTGGCCGAGCAGATCACCATGCCGATCCTGTTCCACTACGCGCAGCAGGACGCGCACATCACCCCGGAGCTGGTGGCGCAGGTGAAGCAGGCGTTCGCCGGCAAGGCCAATGCGCAGTTCTGCGACTACCCCGGCGTGGAGCACGGCTTCAACTGCTGGGGTCGCCCCAAGATGTACAACCAGCGTGCCGCCGCGCTGGCACATGGCCGCACGCTGCAGTTCCTGGCCGAACAGCTGGGCTGAGCTGTCGGTTCCCCACCGTTGGCCGCCGTGGTGCGGCCAACCTGTTGCCACGCTTTCCCTTACAATGCCGGCATGAGCACGCCCAAGACCGCCTCCAAGCCGCACTACCTGCGCATCCGCGACTACATCCTCGACGGCATCAAGAGCCGCAGCTTCGCCCCCGGCGCTAAGATTCCGCCCGAGGTGGAGCTGGCGCGGCAGTTCGGCGTCTCGCGCATGACGGTGAACAAGGCGATCCGCGACCTGGCCGAGGCCGGCGTGCTGCTGCGCTACGCCGGCGACGGCACCTATGTCGCCGAGCGCAAGGCGGAATCGCCGCTGCTGGACGTGAACAATATCGCCGAGGAAATCGCCACCCGCGGCCACCAGTACCGTGCGGCGGTGCACTTCGTGCGCGAGGAGGCTGCCAGCGAGGAAGTGGCGCTGCGGCTGGGGCTGGCGGTGAGCGCGGCGGTGTTCCACTCGCTGATCGTGCATTTCGAGAACGACAGCCCGATCCAGATCGAGGAACGCTACGTCAACCCGCAGTGGGCGCCGGATTACCTGCGGCAGGATTTCAGCCGTGAAACCCCCAACGCCTACCTGATGCGCACCTGCCCGCTGTCCGACGTGGAACACACGGTGGAGGCGGTGCTGCCGGCCAGCGACGAATGCCGGCTGCTGGGGGTGGACGGCAGCGACCCGTGCCTGCGCGTACTGCGCCGTACCTGGTCCGGCAAGCATCTGGTGAGTTTCGCCCGCCTGCTGCACCCGGGCGCCAAGTACAAGCTGCGCTCGCAGACGCGGGTACGCAAGCGCTGAGGGCAGCGCTGCTGGCTAAATGTATATACATTTACGCAACACTGTAAAACAGGCCACGCCAATGCGTGGCCTGTTGTTTTTTAAAGGCTTTTCCGCCACTTGCTGTTGTTGTCGTGGCCACGCCTGCCACTGCCCGGCGGAAGAAAATCCTTGACGCGCTGCTGGCGATCAACTAAATGTATATACAATTAATCGCGCAACACCGGACCGCACCATGAGCCAGCACCAAGACACCCTGTGGATCAACGCCCGCCTCGCCACCTGCGATGCCGCCGTTACCGCGCCCTACGGCGCGCTGGACGGCCATGCGCTGTGGCTGCGTGACGGCATGATCCACGCCGTGCTGCCGCAGGACGCCGCGCTGCGCGCCTTCGGCGACGGCGACTTCATCGACGCCAAGGGCGGCTGGATCACCCCCGGCTTCATCGACTGCCACACCCACCTGGTATACGGCGGCAACCGCGCCGCGGAATGGGAAAAGCGCCTGACCGGCGTGCCCTACCAGCAGATCGCGGCCGAAGGCGGCGGCATCATCTCCACCGTGCGCGCCACCCGTGGCCTGGACGAGGACGAGCTGGCGCTGGTGAGCCTGCCGCGACTGAAGGCGCTGATGAAGGAAGGCGTTACCACCATCGAGATGAAGTCCGGCTACGGCCTGACCCTGGCCGACGAACTCAAGCAGCTGCGCGCCGCGCGCCGGCTGGAAGCCGCGCTGCCGGTGGAAGTCTCCACCACGCTGCTGTCCGCCCACGCGCTGCCGCCGGAATTCGCCGGCGACGCCGATGGCTATATCCGCCACGTGTGCGAGGTGATCATCCCCGCCGCAGCGCAGGAAGACCTGGCCGAGGCGGTGGACGTGTTCTGCGAAGGCGTGGGCTTCAGCCCGGCGCAGACTCGCCAGGTATTCGAGACCGCCCGCGCCCACGGCCTGCAGGTGAAAGGCCACGTCGAACAGCTGTCCAACCTGCATGGCGCCGAGCTGGTGGCCGAGTTCGGCGGCCTGTCCGCCGACCATATCGAATTCCTGGACGACGCCGGCGTGGCTGCGCTGGCCAAGTCCGGCACCGTGGCGGTGCTGCTGCCCGGCGCCTACTACTTCCTGCGCGAAACGCAGAAACCGCCGGTGGACAAACTGCGCGCGGCCGGTGTGGCCATGGCGGTATCCACCGACCTGAACCCGGGCACCAGTCCGTTTGCCTCCATCCGGCTGGCGATGAACCAGGCTTGCGTGCTGTTCGGCCTGACACCGGAAGAAGCGCTGCTGGGCACCACCCGCCACGCTGCGCAGGCACTGGGCCGCGCGGCCACTCACGGCCGCCTGGCTGCCGGCTATGTTGCCGACCTGCTGCTGTGGGACATCGAACATCCTGCCGAGATCGTATACGGCCTCGGCACCAATCCGCTCACCCGCCGCGTGTTCCGTGGCGTGGTGCAGCACGAGGGTTAAGCAATGACTATCGACATGAGCATGTGGACCGGGCGCGTGGACGCCGCCGAGGGCGAGCTGGCCCGCCGCTGGCACCAGGCGGTACAGCCGCTGGCTGCCGGCGTGGCACCGGGCATCGCCATTCTCGGCTTTGCCTGCGACGAAGGCGTGCGCCGCAACCAGGGCCGCACCGGCGCCGTGGCTGGCCCGCTGGCCTTGCGCCGCGCACTGGCCAACCTGGCCTGGCACCCGACGCTGCCGCTGTACGACGCCGGCACCGTAGTCTGCGACGACGGCGACCTGGATGCCGCGCATCAAAGGTTGGCCGCAGCGGTAACCGCCATCGTGCAGGCCGGCCATCTGCCGCTGGTGCTGGGTGGCGGCCACGAAACCGCCTATGGCCACTGGCTGGGGCTGGCCAATGCCAGCAACGGCAAGCGCATCGGCATTGTCAACTTCGATGCCCACTTCGACCTGCGCCAGGCCGAGGAGGCCACCAGCGGCACCCCGTTCGCACAGATCGCCGCCGAATGCGCCAAGCGCGGCCACAGCTTCCGCTACCTGTGCCTGGGCGTGGCGGAAACCGCCAACACCCGCGCGCTGTTCCAGTCTGCGGCCAACCTTGGCGCCGAATGGCGACTGGACAGCGACATGACCGCCTGGCAGCTGGCCGACGCCCGCCACCAGCTGGCCGAGTTCGTCGACAGCGTGGATGCGGTGTACCTGACCATCGACCTGGACGTACTGCCGGCGGCACAGATGCCGGCGGTATCGGCCCCGGCCGGCTACGGCGTGGACATCAGCGTGGTGGAAGCGCTGGTGAGCCGCATCGCCAGGAGCGGCAAGCTGATCGGCGCCGACCTGGTGGAATTCAACCCGACATTCGATCAGGACAGCCACGGCGCCAAGGCGGCGGCGCGGCTGGCGTGGTCGATCACGCGCCAGTTGCGGCGCTGAAGCATTACCGCCGCCGGATGGAAGGCCGGGGCGGACCGAGCAGTGAACAACACCTGACAAGAGCACAACCCATTTAGGAGCACTCCCATGACTGACCCGCGTTTTGACGCCACCCGCGTAATCCATGCCCCCCGTGGCGCCGAACTGAACTGCAAGAACTGGATCGCCGAAGCGGCCTACCGCATGATCCAGAACAACCTCGACCCGGACGTCGCCGAGAACCCGCAGGCGCTGGTGGTGTACGGTGGTATCGGTCGCGCGGCGCGTAACTGGGAGTGCTACGACCAGATTCTGGCCAGCCTGAAAGAGCTGAACGAAGACGAAACCCTGCTGGTGCAATCCGGCAAGCCGGTAGGCGTGTTCAAGACCCACGCCAACGCCCCGCGCGTGCTGATCGCCAACTCCAACCTGGTGCCGAAGTGGGGCAACTGGGAACACTTCAACGAACTGGACCGCAAGGGCCTGTTCATGTACGGCCAGATGACCGCCGGCAGCTGGATCTACATCGGCTCGCAAGGCATCGTGCAGGGCACCTTCGAAACCTTCGTTGAAGCCGGCCGCCAGCACTACAACAACGATCTGTCGGGCAAGTGGATCCTCACCGCCGGCCTCGGCGGCATGGGCGGCGCCCAGCCGCTGGCCGCGACCCTGGCCGGTGCCTGCTCGCTGAACATCGAATGCCAGCAGAGCAGCATCGACTTCCGCCTGCGCACCCGCTACGTGGACAAGCAGGCCAAGGACATCGACGACGCGCTGGAACTGATCAAGTACCACACCGCGCGCAAGGAAGCCGTGTCCATCGCGCTGCTGGGCAACGCCGCCGAAATCCTGCCGGAGCTGGTGAAACGCGCCAAGGCCGGCGGCATCAAGCCGGACCTGGTAACCGACCAGACTTCCGCCCACGACCTGATCAACGGCTACCTGCCGATCGGCTGGAGCGTGGAGCAGTGGAAAGACGCGCAGACCAAGCCGGAACTGCACGCCCGCCTCACCGACGAAGCCGCCCACGGTTGCGCGGTGCACGTACAGGCGATGCTGGACTTCCAGGCCATGGGCATCCCGACCGTCGACTACGGCAACAACATCCGCCAGGTGGCGTTCGACAAGGGCGTGACTAACGCCTTCGACTTCCCGGGCTTCGTACCGGCCTACATCCGCCCGCTGTTCTGCGAAGGCAAGGGCCCGTTCCGCTGGGTAGCGCTGTCCGGCGACCCGGAAGACATCTACAAGACCGATGCCAAGATCAAGGAACTGTTCCCGGACAACAAGCACACCCACCGCTGGCTGGACATGGCGCGCGAGCGCATCAGCTTCCAGGGCCTGCCGGCGCGTATCTGCTGGCTGGGTCTGGGCGAGCGCCACCTGGCTGGCCTGGCCTTCAACGAGATGGTGAAGAACGGTGAACTGAAGGCCCCGATCGTGATCGGCCGCGACCACCTGGACACCGGCTCGGTAGCCAGCCCGAACCGCGAAACCGAAGCCATGAAGGACGGCACCGACGCCGTATCCGACTGGCCGCTCTTGAACGCGCTGCTGAACACCGCCGGCGGCGCCAGCTGGGTATCGCTGCACCACGGTGGCGGCGTGGGCATGGGCTACTCGCAGCACTCCGGCATGGTGATCGTGGCTGACGGCAGCGACGCCGCCGCCGAGCGCCTGGCTCGCGTGCTGGTGAACGACTGCGGCTCCGGCGTGATGCGCCATGCCGACGCCGGTTACGAGCAGGCCATTGCCGCCGCCAAGCGTTTCGGCCTCAAGCTGCCGATGATCAAGTAAACCCGGCCAGCCTGCGGCCAACGTTGGCCGCAGGCTGCCACTGAATTTTTTGCCGCGACCAGCGCCAGCCGCTGGCAACGGAATACACAGCACGCACGGACCCGCGCCGCGTGCTGCTGTGGCTTCCGCCGCCAGCCCCGGCTTGGGGCCCCCGTCGCGGCCACTCGAAGGAACCAGCATGACCACCATCACCATTACCCCGGGCAAGCTGTCGCTGGCCCAACTGCGCCTGATCGCCCGTGACGCCTCCGTGCAGATCAAGCTGGACCCGGCTGCCCACGCCGCCATCGACGCCTCCGCCGCCACCGTGGCGCGCGTGCTGGCGGAAAACCGCACCGTATACGGCATCAACACCGGTTTCGGCCTGCTGGCCAACACCAAGATCGCCCCGGACGAGCTGGAACTGCTGCAGCGCTCCATCGTGCTGTCGCACGCCGCCGGCATCGGCGAGCCGATGAAGGATTCCACCGTGCGCCTGGTACTGGCGCTGAAGATCAACTCGCTGTCGCGCGGCTTCTCCGGCATCCGCCGCCTGGTGCTGGAAGCGATGATCACCCTGTTCAACAAGGGCATCTACCCGGTGATTCCGCAGAAGGGTTCCGTCGGCGCCTCCGGCGACCTGGCCCCGCTGTCGCACATGAGCGCAGTGCTGATCGGCGAAGGCGAAGCCTTCGTGGGCGGCCAGCGCGTACACGGCGCCGAAGCCATGCGTGCCGCCGGCCTGGAGCCGATCACCCTGGCACCGAAGGAAGGTCTGGCGCTGCTGAACGGCACCCAGGCATCTACCGCCTTCGCGCTGGAAGGCATGTTCGCCGCCGAAGACCTATACGTAGCCGCTTCCGTGGCCGGCGCCATGTCGGTGGAAGCCGCCCAGGGCAGCCGCACCCCGTTCGATGACCGCATCCACCAGGTTCGCGGCCACCAGGGCCAGATCGACGCCGCCGCGCAATACCGCTCCCTGCTGGGCAAAGGCAGCCAGATTGCCGATTCCCACGCCGACTGCGGCAAGGTGCAAGACCCGTACAGCCTGCGCTGCCAGCCGCAGGTAATGGGCGCCTGCCTGACCCAGATCCGCCAGGCATCGGAAGTGCTGCTGGTGGAAGCCAACTCGGTATCCGACAACCCGCTGGTGTTTGCTGCCGACAACGACATCCTGTCCGGCGGCAACTTCCACGCCGAGCCGGTGGCTTTCGCCGCCGACAACCTGGCGCTGGCGATTGCCGAAATCGGCTCGCTGTCCGAACGCCGCATGGCGCTGCTGATCGACAGCAACCTGTCCAAGCTGCCGCCGTTCCTGGTGAACAACGGCGGGGTGAACTCCGGCTTCATGATCGCCCAGGTAACCGGCGCGGCGCTGGCCTCCGAGAACAAGTCGCTGGCGCATCCGGCCTCCGTTGACAGCCTGCCGACCTCCGCCAACCAGGAAGACCACGTGTCCATGGCCACCTTCGCCGGCCGCCGCCTGCGCGACATGGCCGACAACACCGCCGGTATCCTGGCGGTGGAACTGCTGGCTGCCTGCCAGGGCGTGGATTTCCGCGCCCCGAACAAGGCCGCCGAAGCGCTGGAAGCCGCCAAGGCCACCCTGCGCGCCGAAGTGCCGTTCTACGACAAGGACCGCTACTTCGCGCCGGACATCCAGAAGGCTGCCGCGCTGATCCAGCGCGCCGAGTACAACCGCTACGCCATCGACGGCCTGCTGCCGTCGCTGTAAGCGGATAACAATCGGGGAAGGACTGCGGCCAACGTTGGCCGCAGGATGTGAACAAGGGCAAGCCGCGAGGCTTGCCCTTTTGTCTTGGCGGCGAAGTATGATAAACGGGTTATTGGGCTGATTGATCCGTTCGATCTACCTTGCTGGCTAACCCGATAAATCAGTTCTGTCGAAGTACGGCTGGTTTCAAAAGAAGGTGTCATGAAGATTCCTGTAGGTGTCATTGGCAAGGTTTTGAATAGCCAACATAGTGAGCACCTAGTGTGCATTGTTGACGACAGCATCAATACTGGTGGCTTTCTGGTGTTCGAGAACTGGAAGGGGTCTGATGGCCCGAACCGGGGAGGCTGGTTTGATACCTGGGTTGAAGATGAAACGACTTTGATCTGTTTTTTTGCCGAGGCGGGCTGGAGCATTGAGTGGAGCCAACAGCAGGTAGATTGGACTGAAGGACAGTAGGTTGGGTTGAGCGTAGCGAAGCCCAACGTTTACCGCGTCCGGTTTTGTATCCGCTGCGCGGATGCTGATTCAAAGTGCCGGTTCCGCCCGGCTTACGGGGTACTTTCTTTTGCTTCGCCAAAAGAAAGTACCCAAAGAAAAGGCGCCCCGACGGCTGCTCGAAACCCCGTGCAAAAAGGCACGTCCCAGGCGTCGCCGAACTCGCCCCTCGCTAACGGCTCGGGACTCAGACAAATCGGCGTCTTAAAACCTGGGACGCACCATTTTGCCCGGCTCGCGCCAACGGGATTGGGGCAAGTCGGTACGACGCTGCTGACACGTAGGGTGGACAAAGCGAAGCGTGCCCACCAATTAGCACGTAGGTTGGGTTGAGAGTAGCGAAGACCAACGGTTACCGTGAAATGGCGAGTGAAAGTTGGTCGCATGCCGTGATGGTAGTTGAATGGTGTTTCAGGCTTTTCCTTCGTTGCATAGAGTGATATTGGATATAGAATAAAGTCATCCATATTTACCCAGGTAATTTTGCTGGAAATTACTAGAGCAGCTACATGATGAAAATCGTAACGACAGTATTAACCCGTGACGTGCTATGGCAGGAGTTGCATTTCATGATTGAATACTTCAGAGGAATGGGAGTAAAGAAATGTGGAGTGCTGTTGGGTTATTCATGGGGGCTGTATTACTATGATGACCAGCCATGGCAGGAAGAGCAGATTGACCTGGAAACACTTCCCGAATTTATCTGTCAATTGGAAGAAAAGGAGCTTGGTAATTTCGGCGATAGTGATCTGGTGATTTCATTACTTGCGATGAAATGGGATTTCTGTCATGAGAGTGACATCCATTTTGAGTTTGAAGATCATGATGCTGTAGCAATGCCATTCATTAATCGATGGAAAGCCCTTGGCTATCTGAAATAGCAGGTAGATTGGGTTGAGCGAAGCCCAACGTTTACCGCGAAATGAGGTATGGACGTTGGCCGCAAGGCGGCAGCATGGTCTGCTGGCCAGACAAGGCAACAAAAGCCAACGGCTCCCGCGGGAGCCGTTCGTTATGGAGCGCCGCGCAGGCAGCGTTCAGTGTGCTGCCGCGGCATGTTCTTCCTTGAACATCTGCCGCAATTGTTCGCGCAGCTGCGGGCTGTCCTGGTAGCCGTGCATGGTGACTGCGTGCTGTACCGCGGCATTCAGCAGTTCCTCGTCGTCGTCGGCGGCGATGGAAACCGTGCACTTCGAGGCGCCGGGGTGGTCGCGGCAGTCGATGTATTTCCTGGCCATGATGGATCCTTCACCCCTTGGGGACGTGTGCGCCGTGTGGCTGGCGACACCCCTGTACTGTGATGGATTGTTGCTTATTGGCACCTGAGTTATAGCATTTACCCTTGCCAGTCAGTGGCTTATACGTGCCGGCCGTATCGGCGCGGGCAATGCGGCTGGCGGATGTGGGCGGTATGTGTATCGGCCGTGGCACCAGCGACAAAAAGGTTGGCCGCAAGATACTCCTTGCGGCCAACCTTTTTCATTGCCAGCAGCAAACCGCCATCAGCGCTTGCGCAGCTCCGGCAGCAGCGCGGCGACGATGCCGGTGAGCGGTATCCATGCGCACCACTGGTATACCGCCTGCAGGCCGAAGTGGTCGGCCAGCTGGCCGATCAGTGCCGCGCCCAGGCCGGCCACGCCGAAGGCAAGGCCGAAGAACAGGCCGGAGATCATGCCCACCCGCTGCGGCAGCAGTTCCTGTGCATACACCAGGATGGCGGAAAACGCCGAGGACAGGATCAGCCCGATCAGCACCACCAGCGCCAGCGTGGCGTGCTGGCCGACATGGGGCAGGGCCAGGGCGAACGGCGCGCTGCCGAAGATGGAGAACCAGATCACCCGGCGGCGGCCGATGCGGTCGCCCAGCGGGCCGCCCAGCACCGTGCCGCTGGCCACCGCCAGCAGGAAGGCGAACAGGTACAGCTGCGCGGTGGCGGTGGGCAGCGCGAAGCGTTCGATCAGGTAGAAGGTGAAGTAGCTGTGCAGGCAGGCCATATAGGTGTACTTGGTCACCACCAGTGCCATCAGTACCGCCAGCGTGTTGCGGGTCTGGCGCGGCGATAGCGGGTTGGCCGCCGGCGGCGCGGCGCGGCGGGCGGCGTGGCCCAGCTCGGCGCGGTACCAGTTGCCCACCTGCCACAGCACCAGCATGGCCAGCAGGGTGAGGCTGGCGAACCAGGCCAGGCTGTGCTGGCCGTTGGGCAGGATGATCAGCATCGCCAGCAGCGGGCCGGCGGCGGTGCCGCCGTTGCCGCCCACCTGGAACAGCGACTGCGCCAGGCCCTTGCGCCCGGCGGCGGCCAGCCGCACCACGCGCGACGATTCGGGGTGGAAGATGGACGAGCCGGTGCCCACCAGCGCGGCGGCCAGCAGCAGCCAGCCGAACTGGCTGGCCTGCGACAACAACAGCAGGCCGCACAGCGTGGCGGCCATGCCCAGCACCATGGCGTGGGGTTGCGGCTTGCGGTCGGTGAAGATGCCCACCAGCGGCTGCAGCAGCGAGGCGGTGCACTGGTAGGTCAGGGTCATCAGGCCGATCTCGGCGAAGCTCAGCGCGTAGTTGCCTTTCAGCAGCGGGTAAATGGCCAGGATCAGCGACTGCATCAGGTCATTGAGAAAATGCGCGACGCTGACGGCGCCGATCACCCGCCAGCGCGGGTTGCTGGCCGGCGTGGCGGCGGTGGACAGGGTGGCTTGCATGCTGCGCTCCTTGTGGCTGGGGATAGCAGCATCCTAGAATGGCCGCTTGTGCCTGTCTCACGCGAACATGGCAACAACTATCGAGAAAACGGCATGAGTGCAGACATCGAGCTGATCGAGCCGCCGCAGCTCAGCAGCGACACGCTGATGATAGGCAAGGCGCAGGATTACCCGGCCGGCCACGCCACCGTGCGCCACATTCATTCCACCGCGCAGCTGGTGTACGGCATCGCCGGGGTGATGCGGGTGCTCACCGCGCGCGGGCAGTGGATCGTGCCGCCGACGCGCGCCATCTATATTCCGCCCGGCCACTGGCACGAGGTGCACATGCTCAGCCCGGCGCAGATGCGCAGCGTCTATGTGCAGCCGGCGGCGCTGGCCGGCATGCCGCAGCAGTGCTGCGTGCTGGCGGTGACGCCGCTGTGGCGCGAGCTGCTGCTGGCGGCGGTGCGCTGCCCGCCGCCGGTGTTGCCCGGCACCCGCGCCGCGCGGCTGCTGGCACTGCTGCTGGAAGAAGTGGAAGTGCTGGAAACCCTGCCGCTGGCGCTGCCGACGCCGGACGATGAGCTGCTGGCACCGCTGTGCACGGCGCTGCAGGCGCAGCCGGACGACAGCCGCAGCAGCGAAGACTGGGCGGCGTGGCTGGGGGTGGATGTGCGCACGCTGCAGCGGCGCTTCCTGCGCGCCACCGGCATGAATTTCGGCGCCTGGCGGCGGCAGGCGCGGCTGATGCATGCGCTGGCGCAACTGGCCGCCGGCGCGCGGGTGCTGGATGTGGCGCTGGATGCCGGCTATGCCAGCCCCAGCGCCTTCAGCGCCA
The DNA here is from genome assembly GCF_042648525.1 of Vogesella facilis. Classification (NCBI taxonomy): domain Bacteria; kingdom Pseudomonadati; phylum Pseudomonadota; class Betaproteobacteria; order Neisseriales; family Chromobacteriaceae; genus Vogesella; species Vogesella facilis. Next base: position 9,533 of record NZ_JBHRXN010000010.1, on the reverse strand, counting down.
TGTTCCGCCGCCAGTTCGGCGTGGTGCCCAGCGTGTTCTTCGGCGGCGAGGCCGAGGACTAGCGACGGCGTGGCTGGCCGCTGCCACTGTTCCACGGCAAACCGGTTGTACGCGGTAGTCAGCAGCGGCGGGGATGATTTGTCGCTCCCGGCCAGCCAGCTACGCGCCGGCGCCCGCTTGCCGCGTGCTGCTTACTTGCCGCGGTAGGCGATGCGTTCTTCCATCTCGGCGATGGCCAGCGCCAGCGCCTGGGCTGGTCCGTCGCTAGCGGCGCCGTCGGCAAAGAAGGTCCAGTCGCCAAAGCGCAGCTGCCAGCCGGGCTGGCCGGCGTCGTCGCTGCGCACGATCAGCTCCGGCACCTCCAGGGTGCTGCCGTCGGGCAGGGTGTACGGCTGCCACTGCAGCGGCGGGCGGTCTGCAAACCACATGGCGGACTCCTGTCGATTGTTGCCAGCCGGCAGGGCTGGGCGGTGCTGGGGAGTGGATTGTAACTGCCGGCGGTGTTGCTGCGGCCGGCTACGGCTGCTGCGCCGCCAGCACCTCGCGCATCAGCTGCCACAGCTTTTCCGCCAGCGGCGACAACGAACGCCCGGCGCGGCGCACCAGCATCACGTCGCGGCGGATCTCCGGCAGCAGCGGCCGCACGGTGAGCCGGCTGCCGGCCGGCAGCGGCAGCGCCAACCGCGGCGACACGCTGATGCCGATGCCGGCCTCCACCACGCGGAACACCGCGCTGGAGTGGCCCAGCTGCTGCACCACTTGCGCCGTCACCCCCTGTGCCGCCAGCGCCGCCTCGATCAGTGGCCGGCTGCCGCTGTTGCCGTCCAGCAGCACCAGCGGCGCATCCTGCAGCTGCCGCCACTGCACGCTGGGCTGCGCCGCCAGCGGGTGATCGTCGCGCAGCACCAGGCAGAACGGGTCGCTGAGCACCGCTTCGCCTTCCAGCCCCGGCTGCGTACGCGGCTCCACCACCAGGCCGAAATCCACTTCGCCGGCCAGCACGCTGGCGAGGTTCAGCCGCTGCACCTGGTCCAGAATCTGCAGCTGCAGTTGGGGATAACGTTGGCCGCAGGCGGCCAGGCAGGTCGGCATCAGGCTGGCGGACAGCGTCGGGCTGCTGGCCACCCGCACCGTGCCCTTGGCCTGCTCGCCGGCCTGGCGCGCCTCGGCCAGCACGCCGTCCAGCTCGTCCAGCACGCGGCTGAGCTGGGCAGTGAGGCGCTGGCCGCTGGCGGTGAGCAGCACCTCGCGGGTGGTGCGGTCCAGTAGCTTGACCCCCAGCTGTTCCTCCAGCTCGCGGATGCTGCGGCTGATCGCCGACTGGGTGAGGCCGACGCGCTCGCCGGCGCGGCCGAAGCCGCCGTGCTGGCTTACCGCCAGGAAGGCGCGCAGCTGGCGCAGGGTGATATTCATCGCAGAAATGAATCAATCAATGAGATAAATGAATTTGTATTGTAGATCGCGGCGCGGTGAAATACCGGCTTGGCGGCTGGCTGCAAGGTTGGCCGCATCATCAAGCGCCGCGCCGCGCAGTGCTGTGCCACTGCCGGTGGCGAGGCGCCGGCACAGACCGGCAACAGACAGGAGCAGCATGCCGCGCCCACGTTTCCTCCCCGACAATTTCACCCTCGGCCTGCTTGGCAGCGTGCTGCTGGCCAGCCTGCTGCCGTGCCGCGGCAACGCTGCCCAGCTGCTGGAATGGCTGACCGATGTCGCCATCGGCCTGCTGTTCTTCCTGCACGGCGCCAAGCTGTCGCGGCAGGCGGTAGTGGCCGGCATCACCCACTGGCGGCTGCACCTTACCGTGCTGGCGGCCACCTTTGTGTTGTTCCCGCTGCTGGGGGTGGCGCTGCGGCCGCTGCTTTCCGGCCTGACCACTCCCGAGCTGTATTTGGGGCTGCTGTATTTGTGCCTGCTGCCGTCCACGGTGCAGTCGTCGATCGCCTTCGTGTCGGTGGCGGACGGTAATGTGCCGGCGGCGATCTGCAGCGCCACCGCCTCCAACCTGCTGGGCATCGCGCTGACGCCGTTGCTGGTGGGCTGGCTGCTGCTGGGCGGCGAGGTTGGCCGCGGCGCCGGCTCGGCAATGGGCATCGTCTACCAGCTGCTGCTGCCGTTCGTGGCCGGCCAGCTGCTGCGACCGTGGCTGGGGCGTTGGGTGGATCGTTACAAGAGCAAACTGAAGCTGGTGGACCAGGGCTCGATCCTGCTGGTGGTGTACACCGCCTTCAGCGCGGCGGTGATCGGCGGGCTGTGGCAGGCGACGCCGCTGCCGGCGCTGGGTGGCCTGCTGCTGGCCTGCGCGCTGCTGCTGGCGCTGGCACTGGGGCTGACGCGGCTGGCCAGCCGCCAGCTGGGTTTCGACCGGGCGGACGAGATCACCATCGTGTTCTGCGGCTCCAAGAAGAGCCTGGCCAGCGGCGTGCCGATGGCCAAGGTGCTGTTCGCCGGCCATGCCATCGGCGCCATCGTGCTGCCGTTGATGCTGTTCCACCAGCTGCAGCTGATGGTGTGCGCGCTGCTGGCGCAGCGCTACCGCCGCCGCGCGGGCGGGTAAACGGCAGGCGCGGCGGCAAGGTTGGCCGCATGCCCGGCTCGCGCCGCGGCGAGCCGTGGCGTGTGGCCGGGCGGGGTCAGTTTTTCAGGTGGGTAAAGCGGCCGATGGCCTCGACCACTTCCTGCGCGCCCTGACGAATCTGCGTCATGGTGCTGCCGGTATCGCTGGCCAGCGACACGCTGTTCTTCGCATGCCCCAGCAGCTGGTCCATGCCTTTGACCACGGTGTCGGTTTGCTGCTGGATGTCATCCACCATTCTGGCGATCTCGGCGGTGGAGCTGGCGGTGCGCTCGGCCAGCTTGCGCACCTCGTCCGCCACCACGGCGAAGCCGCGGCCGGTTTCGCCGGCACGCGCCGCCTCGATGGCGGCATTCAGCGCCAGCAGGTTGGTTTGCTCGGCGATGTCCTTGATGGTTTGCACGATGGTGGTGATCTGCTGCGAGCGGTTGCCCAGCGCCTGCACGTCGAGGCTGCCGGATTCGATGCTGCTGGCCATGTGCTGGATTTCCTGCACGCTTTGCCGGATGCTGGCGACGCCGCTGTCGGACCAGTCCAGCGTCTGCTGCGAGGAGCTGTAGGCGAACAGCGCGCTGTCGTGCTCCTGCTGTACCTGCTCGATTTGGCTGGTGATGTCGGTGGCAAACTTGATGATGTTGATCACCTTGCCGTCTTCATCCAGCACCGGGTTGTAGCTGGCTTCCAGCCAGATGGTGTGGCCGTCGTGGTGCTTGCGGCTGATCTGGCCGGCGAAGAATTCGCCGCGCTGCAGGCGTTGCCACAGCTGCAGGTAGTCGGCGCTGTTGGCAAACTGCTCGTCGCACAGCATGCGGTGATGCTGGCCGCGCAGTTGCTCCAGCCGGTAGCCCATCACCGTCAGGAAGTTGTCGTTGGCGGTGATGATGCGGCCGTCCACCGTGAACTCGATGGTGGCCATGGCGCGGTTGATCGCCTGCAGGATGGCGCGGCTTTGCAGGCTGGCCTGCTCGCGCGCGGTGATGTCGCTCGCCAGTTTCAGGTAGCCGGTGACATGGCCCTGCGGGTCCAGCACCGGGGTGTAGCTGGCCTCCAGCCACACGGTTTCGCCGCGGGCATTCCGCCGCCTGATGCGGCCACGGAAAAACTCGCCGCGCGCCAGGTGCTCCCAGAAGCGGGCGTAGTCCGCGCTGACGGCATACTGCGGATCGCAGAACTGGCTGTGCGGCTTGCCCTGGATCTGCGCCAGGCTGTCGAAGCCCATGATGGCGAGAAAGTTCTGGTTGGCATTGGTGACCTTGTGCGCCAGATCGAACTGCACCCAGGCCATGGAACGGTCCAGCGGGTGGATGATGGCCTGGCTGTTTTGCAGCTGCAGCTGCAAGTCCTAGATCTGGTGCTTCAGCTTGGTATTGAACATTGCAGGCTCCGCCGTGTGAGGTTGCAGGTGGAATAGGCACTGTGAATCAAGTGTAGAAGGCCGCCGCCGGCTGTCAGCACTATTTGCGGGTGGCCGGCGCCCGGATTCGCCGCCGCGCTGTTCCTTTCGATATCCAGATCGGCTATAAACGCGCTTTATTCCGCGTAGCGCATTGCCAAGGGCCACCGCATGCAACTCAGCCAGCTTTATATCCATCCGCTCAAATCCTGCCGTGGCATTGCCGTGTCGCAGGCCGAGGTGTCGCCGCAGGGCCTGGTGCATGACCGGGTGTGGCTGCTGGTGCGCCCAGATGGCAGCCAGATCACCGCGCGCAGCCATCACCGCCTGGTGCTGGTGGAGGCGCAGCAGCTGCCGGACGGCGACTGGCAGTTCCAGGCGCCGGGGGCGGGGGCGTTCACTACCCGCAGCCAGCGCTTTGACCAGCGGCACCGCGCGCAGGTGTGGAAGGCGGAGTTCACCGCGCTGCGCGGCGATGCCGCGGCCGACGCCTGGTTCAGCGCCTACCTGGGCGAGGCGGTGCATCTGCTGTGGCTGGGCGACAGCACGCGGCGCTTTCAGGATAGCGATCAGCCGCTGTCGTTTGCCGATGGCGCGCCGTTCCTGCTGATCGGCGAGGCGTCGCTGGACGATCTCAACCAGCGGCTGGCGGCGCCGGTGTCGATGCGCCACTTCCGTCCCAACCTGGTGGTGCAGGGCGCGTTCCCGTTCGAAGAGGATGAATGGCAGCGGCTGCGCATCGGCACGGTGGAGTTCGAGGTGGTCAGCCGCTGCACCCGCTGCATCTTCACCACCATCGATCCGCACACGGCACAGCCGCACGCGGACAAGCAGCCGCTGAGCACGCTGCTGGGCTACCGCCGCATGCCGGAGGGGGTGTGCTTCGGCGTCAACCTGGTGGCGCGTGGCAGCGGCCAGCTGCGGCTGGGCGACGCGGTGGAGGTGCTGGCCAGCGAGGTGGCGTTCGATTGACGCGGGCCGGTATCAAGCGCCTGTGGCTGTGCTCGCTGTTGTGCCTGTCCGCCGCGCCGGCGGCGGCCAACAACGTGGTTCGGGTGGCGTTCTATGAAAGCATTCCGCCGTGGGTGAACGTGGAGCGGCGCCCCGGCATCGCGGTGGAGTTGCTGCGCGATGCGCTGCACGCCGAAGGCATCGCGCTGCAGCCGGTGTTCTACCCGTTCGGCCGCCGCCTCACGGCCTACCGCCGCGGCGAGGTGGACGCGCTGTACGACGTTACCCCGGCGCTGCAGCGGCATTACCAGCTGCCGGGCACGCTCGGCCGGGCGCTGCATACCTTCGACAACGTGGTGGTGGCGCTGCAGCGGCGGCGGCTGGAGCTGGCGCAGCCGCAGGACATGCAGGATTTGCGGGTGATGGCGTGGGAGGGGGCGGAGCCGGATCTGCCGGCCGGCTACGACCGCCTGCTGGCGCAGGCCAAAGGCCGCTACAGCGAGCAGGCCGACCAGGGCAGCCAGGTGCGTGCGCTGTACCTGGGGCGCAGCGATGTGATCCTGATTGACCGGCTGATCTTTGAATGGTACCGCCGCAAGCTGGGGCGCCAGGCGCAACTGCCGGTGACGCTGTACCCGCTGCTGATGCCGAAGGAGGCCACCGTGCTGTGGCGCGACCCGCTGCTGCGCCAGCATTTCGACAACGGCCTGCGCCGGCTGAAGCAGGACGGCCGTTACGAGGCGGTGTTCCGCCGCTATCACAGCCAGCCGCAACCGTGACGCTGAGCGATCAATACCTGCCGGCCTACCAGTTTGCCGAGCACCATCAGCGCCAGATCGCCGCCTCCGCCGCCCAGGTGCTGCGCGGCGTGCAGCTGCTGCCGGGCTGGCAGGATCCGTGGGTGCAGCGCTTTATCCGCTGGCGTGAGCTGCCGGCCAGGTTGGCCGCACGGCTGGGACACGGCAATGCGCTGGCGCAGCGCGCGCCGTTCGGCCTGCACGAGTTCACGCTGCTGGAATGCACGGCGCAGGAAATCGCCTGGGGGCTGGCCGGCGAGTTCTGGCGTGGCGACTACGGCCTGCAGCCGCTGGCGGATGGCGCCGAATTTGCCGCGCTGACGTCGGTGCCCAGGCTGGTGTTGAGTTTCCGCGTGCAGCCGCTGGCGGCGGAGCGGGTGTGGCTGCATACCGAGACGCGGGTGCACTGCCCGGACCGCCGCAGCTATTACCGCTTTTTGCCGTACTGGTATCTGATCCGCCCGGTCAGCGGCTTGATCCGGCAGCGCACGCTGCGCGCGGTGGCGACACTGGCGTTAACGGCATAGCGCGGCCACCTGCTCGGCAATGGCCAGGCTGGCGGTCAGCCCCGGCGACTCGATGCCGTAGAGGTTGATCAGCCCGCGCACGCCGTGTTCGCGCTCGCCCTGCAGCAGGAAATCGGCCTCCGCCGCGCCGGGGCCGGCGATCTTGGGGCGCACGCCGCTGTAGCCCGGGGTCAGCGCGCCGTCGGGCAGCGCCGGCCACCAGCGGCGGATACTGCGATAGAACTGTTGCGCGCGGCCGGCCTCCACGCGGTAATCCACCGCATCTATCCATTCCACGTCCGGGCCGAAGCGCGCCTGGCCGGCCAAATCCAGCGTCAGATGCGTGCCCAGCCCGCCCGGCTCCGGCAGCGGATAGATCAGCTGCGAGAACGGGTTGTGCCCGCTGAGCGCGAAATACACGCCGCGCGCGTAGTAGGCGCGGGGAATGGTTTCACGTGGAACGCCGCGCAGGCTGGCGGCCAGCGCCGGCGCCCACGGCCCGGCGGCGTTGATCACCTGCCGCGCCAGCACGCGGTAGCCATCGTCCAGCTGCAGCACGATGCCGGCGGTGCCGACTTCGCCGGCCTGCACACTGCTGGCCAGCACCAGCTGCGCGCCATGCTGCTCGGCATCGGCCAGCAGCGCCTGCAGCAGGGCGTGGCTGTCGATGATGCCGGTGCTGGCGGACAGCAGGGCGGCATGAGCCTGCACCGCCGGCTCGCGCTCGGCCAGCGCGGCACGGTCCAGCCACTCCAGCCCGCGCACGCCGTTGGCGGCGGCGCGTTGCTGTACTGCGGCCAACCTGGGTACGTCCGCCGCATCGAGCGCCAGCAGCAGTTTGCCAAGCTGGCGGTGCGGGATGGCGCGCTCGCGGCAGTAGCGGTACAGCAGCACCTTGCCGGCTACGCACAGCGCTGCCTTGCGGCTGCCCGGCGGGTAGTACAGCCCGGCATGGATCACCTCGCTGTTGCGGCTGCTGCAATGTTGGCCGCAGGCGTTTTCCCGCTCCACGATCACCACCTGGCGCCCGGCCAGCGCCAGCGCCCGCGCGCAGGCCAGGCCGATGACGCCGGCACCGATTACCACGCAATCCAGGGTATCCATCCAGCTTGTCTCCTCGTGCCGCCATGTGGCGGCGGAACAGGGTGTTTTTTGACGCTCCAGGTGGCTTCGTTCACCATGCGGAACGCTGTGCCATTATGGAGTCGTTATTTTGCCTTACCTTGCCTTGTGCCTGGCCATGTTGCTGTGGGCCAGTTCCTTCATTGCGCTGAAAACCGTGTTTGCGGTGTTCGACCCGGTATTCGTACTGTTCTGCCGCATGGTGATCGCCACCGTGTGCATGCTGCCGTTCCTGCTGCGCCGCGGCAGCCGCTGGCGCTATCACAAGGGCGACTGGCTGTGGCTGCTGCTGATGGGGCTGAGCGAGCCGTGCCTGTACTTCCTGTTCGAGGCCAATGCGCTGCTGCATACCAGCGCCTCGCAGGCCAGCATGATCACCGCCACGCTGCCGCTGCTGGTGGCGGTCGGCGCGCACTTTCTGCTGCGCGATCGCCAGCGGCTGCCGGTGTGGCTGGGGCTGGCGCTGTCGCTGGCCGGGGTGGTGTGGCTGACCAGCGGCAGCGAGGCCGATGCCAGTGCGCCCAACCCGGTGCTGGGCAATGCGCTGGAGTTTCTCGCCATGGTCTGCGCCAGCGGCTATGTGCTGATCGCCAAGAAGCTGTCGCCGCGCTATTCCGCGCTGACGCTGACCGCCACCCAGACCGTGCTGGGTACGTTCTGGTTTGGCGGCATCCTGCTGACGCCATGGGGCCATTGGCCGCAGCACTACCCGCTGGACGCGATGCTGTGGGTGCTGTACCTGGGCGCCTTCATCACCCTCGGCGCCTACGGCATGTATACCTGGGCGGTCGGCAAGGTGTCGGTGGCACTGGCCGGCGCCTTCATCAACCTGATCCCGGTATTTACCCTGGCGATGGCCTGGCTGTACCTGGGCGAGCGCCTTACCGGCCCGCAGTGGCTGGCCTGCCTGCTGGTGCTGGGCGGGGTGCTGCTCAGCCAGCTGCCAGGTTGGCCGCAACGCGCGGCGGGCAGGGATTGAGTTTTCCTGGCGGCGGCCGATAGTGTTAACACCGCCGCCATTATCTTTTGCAAGGGAAGTTCATGCGCACGCCATTGCGTCACTACCGTCCATTGATTATCAGCCTGCTGCTCGCCGCGGCGCCCGCGCTGGCCAACGAAGCGCCCGCCGCCAGGCCGGCAGTCAAAGCGGCCGAGCCGGAACAACTGCTGCCATCGATCCAACCGCTGAAGCCGGCGGATCACAGCGCGTCGGTCAACAACAAGTCGCTGGTGGTGGGCAGCCGTCCGCTGAACAAGCCGGCAGCGCATCGTCCTGCTGCCAAGCGCAAAGCCACCGTCAGCAGCCCGCACGACGGGCATGACGAGCTTGGCGAAACAGGCAAGGTGCGCGGGCTGGTGCAGGCGATGCTGGCGGCCAACCAGCGTTATATGCAGAACAAGTCCGGCGCCTATTTCGAGCGCTTTGCCAGCAAGCAGACGCCGCGCGCCACGGTGGTGACCTGTTCCGATTCGCGGGTGCAGACCAACGCCTTCCACGACGATGCGGTGAACGACCTGTTCCTGGTGCGCAATATCGGCAACCAGCTGGTCACCGCCGAAGGCTCGGTCGAATACGGCGTGCGTCACCTGCACACGCCGCTGCTGATGTTCATCGGTCACGCGGTGTGCGGGGCGGTGCAGGCCGCCAGCGGCGACTTCTCCAGCCTGGAGCGGCCGATCCAGAAAGAACTGCTCACCATCAACATCCCCAAGGGCATTGCGGTCAACGACGGCGTGCTGCTCAACGTCAACAACCAGGTCGACACGGCTTTGCTCAAGTTCGGTGGCGAGGTGGAGTCCGGCAAGCTGGCGGTCATCGGCGCCTTCTACGACTTCCGCAACGACTATAAGCAGGGGCGCGGCAAACTCATCATCACCAATATCAATGGTGAAACCGACCCGGCAAGGTTGGCCGCACTCAGCAAGGCCGGCAATTTCTTCTCTGCCGCCACCGGTATGGCCGCCCCCAGCGCCAGCCATTAACGGCTTGGCGTATCGCCAGCGCAATGCCCCGCAGGAGCGGGGCATTTTGCATTGCAATAAAAACAATGACTTGAATACTTTATGCAAAAAACTGCAACAAAGTGGTTGACGCTAAACGGCCGGCTGGGTATAGTTCGCCTCCTCTGCTGACGACGCAACGAAACGAAGTCAGCCCGCTCTTTAACAAACCAAATAACCGATAGGTG